>ONLG01000003.1:0-66371 GCA_900318625.1 uncultured Prevotella sp. | reverse complement strand
CTTGTTTCGGGCTGTCAGGCATGGCACTTCACCGAAAAAGCAGCCCGAAAAGTTTTACTTTCGGAATAATGTTCGTACCTTCGCAGGCGTGAAACTGGACGCTAAACGATATTTCGCTTCGTGGATGATGCTTGCAGTGTTTGTGCCAATGCTGCTGCTGTCGTCGCTCCATGTGCATACAGCCCAGTCAGACGATGCCGGGCAGTGTGCCGAATGTGTGCGTCACCAGTGTCATGGACACATCACGCTCTCCAAGGTAACAGCCGGCGACTGTGTGCTCTGCCAGTTTCTGATGCTTACTTTCGTTGCGGCTGCCACCATAGCCTTTGTGTGTTGTCAGCTGCACACGCGCTTTTCGGGCACGAGCCGCTGCCCGGCAGCGTTGACGGCACAACGCGGCTTCGTTGGCCTCAGGGCTCCTCCGGTTTGCACTTGTTTGTAAACACGTTTCTGCCGACATCCGTGCTGATGCCGGCTGCTACCTAATTATCTTATGGGAAACCCGTGTAAAGTGCTGCCACTTGCTGGTGGCCGGCGGTTCCCGTTATGTAAACTTGAGGAGAAATGATATTCAACATTATAGCATCAGTGCTTCTCGCCACGGCTCCCGGCGACACTACCGTCGTCATGGAGCAGGTTGACGTGGCGTCACAGCGGCGGCGCGACTTCCAGATGCGCACCTCGCAGTCGTCCATTCAGGTGACAAGCGACTATCTGAAGCAGAACTTCGGCGGCAGCCTCATGCAGACCCTTGAGCATCTGCCGGGAGTGAAGGCAATGTCGATAGGCTCAGGCCAGTCGAAACCCACCATCCGCGGACTGGGCTTCAACCGTCTGGCTGTGGCCGAGGACGGAGTGAAGCACGAAGGACAGCAGTGGGGCGACGACCACGGACTGGAGATAGACCAGTTTGCCGTGGACCGTGCCGAAATCATCAAAGGCCCGGCAGCACTGCTCTATGGCTCCGATGCCATCGGCGGAGTGCTCAACCTGTATACCAACCACGTGCCGACCAGACCGTTTGCAGGCTCGGTGCAGCTCTTCGGACGCACCAACAACGAGCAGCTCGGCATCTCGGCTAAGGTGGAAGGGCGCTCGGGCCGGTGGTTCTACCGTGCCAATGCCACGCTGATTGACTATGCCGACTATCAGGTGCCTGCCGACAGCATACAGTACTACTCCTACTGGATACGCCTGAAGGACCGCCGACTGCGCAACACAGCCGGAGCCGAGCGCGACGGAAGCATCACGGTGGGCTATTCGGGATATAACTTCCACACCGACCTGCGCGTGTCGGACTCGTATTCAAAGAGCGGCTTCTTCGCCAACGCCCACGGACTCGAGGTTCGCTTGTCGAAGATTGACTACGACCGCTCGCGACGCGATGTAGACTTGCCCTATCAGTGGGTGAACCACCTGAAGGTGATGAGCCATACCACGTGGCGCAATGAACTGACAGACCTCGAGCTGAGCCTTGCCTACCAGAACAACCGGCGCGAGGAACACTCCGAGCCGGTGAGCCACGGCTATATGCCTATGCCGGAAGGCACTCTGGAGCGCAGGTTCAACAAGCATACGGCTACTGCCATGTTCTCGCTGCGCCAAGCCATAGGCTCCCACGAGCTGCGAGTCGGCGTGAGCGGAGAGTATCAGCACAACCGGCGCGGCGGATGGGGCTTCATAATACCCGACTTTGAAACCGTTGCGGCAGGCATCTATGTCATGGACCGCCTCACGCTGAGGAAGGGGCTGGTGCTCAATGCAGGTCTGCGCTACGACTATGCGCGCACTCGTATCCACAGCTATGAGGACTGGTACAAGACGCCCGCCGAGGGAGGCTTCGTATATATGTCGCGTTCGACAGACTTCAGCCGCCATTTCAACAGCCTCACTTGGTCGGCAGGCATCAACTATGCCACCCGTGGCTGGGTGATGAAGGCCAATGTGGGCAAGAGCTTCCGCGTGCCGATACCGAAGGAGCTGGGTGCCAACGGAGTGAACTACCACATATTCCGCTACGAAAAGGGCAACACTAAGCTCGACCCGGAGCAGTCGTATCAGGTGGATGCGTCGGTGAGCTGGGACGGAAAGGGGCTTCACGTGCAGGTGGAACCCTATCTGAACTACTTTCCGAACTATATATACCTGAGTCCTACGTCGCAATATGAGGAGGGCTTGCAGCTGTATGGCTACACTCAGGCACGCGTGCTGCGCTGGGGAGTGGAGGTTCAGGTGAGCTACGCGATAAGCCGCCGCTGGCAGGCAGAGCTACAGGGCGAATACCTGTGGGCGCGCCAGCAGTCGGGAGCAAAGAAAGGCTACACCCTGCCGTTCTCTACACCCTGGAGCGGAGATGCTTCGCTGAAGTATCTTTACGGCAAAGGAGTGGGCGACTATGTGCGGCTCAACTGTCATGTAGTGGGTGCACAGCGCGAGATAGTGCCGCCCGAGAAGCCCACGCCGGGCTATATGACACTCAATCTGTCGGCTGGAAAGCAGTTCGCCTTCAGCTGGGCAAAGCTCAATATAGCCCTGAACATCGACAATCTGCTCAACCGCCGCTACTACGACCACACCAGCTTCTACCGCCTGATAGACGTGCCGGAGCCCGGTCGCAACCTTTCGGCAGTGGTGGGACTGGAGTTCTGAGCCGCCGGTGGCCCGCTGTTTCGACTCCGGGAACACCATTCTCTCACCCCATACCGTATCAATTGTTATAAATAATGACAGTCAAATTTAATATTAAGAAATATGAATACAAAGAAATATATGAGCATCCTGAGTGCTCTCGCGTGTGTTGCAATAGTTGGAACGGTGTCTTGTGGCTCCGACGAGGACTCCAAGGACATGACCTATCCTGAAATATCGGGTCAGGGAATAACCCCAAACCCGGTGGACTGCCAGCAATACAAGCGCGGAGAGGTAATTCCCGTGGACTATATTCTGACCGACAACGAGGAGCTGGGAGCCTACAACATCGAGATTCACAGCAATTCCGACCACCATTCGCACAGCACAAGCCCGGTGGAATGTGAGGAACATGAGCATGAAGACGAGCACAAGGAGGCAGTGAAGCCCTGGGTGTTCAACGAAAGCCACAACATTCCGGCAGGACAGCGCAAGTTTGAGGTGCGCCAGGACATCGTTATCCCCGAGGATATAGATGCCGGCGACTACCATTTCATGCTTCGCGTTACCGACCGCGCAGGTTGGCAGCAGCTCAAGGCGGTGTCTATTGAGATAACCGAATAACCTCCGAAGGCTGAAAACTGATAGGGGAGAGCGCCCGGGAATGGCTCCGCTCTCCCTTGTCATTTTGAGTTTCCAAGATTGTAATATGCCTAAATCTGTAGGCAAATAATCTTAAATGATTTCGTCAAGTCGTTTTTTATTCGTATTTTTGCAAATTGAAGGGGATGTGTGACGGCCCCAGAATTCTACTTTTAAGCAAAAAGATTGATATTAACCGACAATGAACAACATACGAAACTTCTGTATCATAGCCCATATAGACCATGGAAAGTCGACTATTGCCGACCGTCTGCTTGAGCATACCAATACCATTCAGATTACTGAAGGACAGATGCTCGACGATATGGACCTTGAGAAAGAACGCGGGATAACCATCAAGAGCCATGCCATACAGATGGAATATACGCTGGATGGCGAGAAATATATACTTAATCTCATTGATACTCCGGGACACGTAGACTTCTCCTACGAGGTGTCGCGCAGCATAGCAGCCTGCGAAGGAGCCATTCTGGTGGTCGATGCCACGCAGGGAGTGCAGGCGCAGACCATCTCGAACCTGTATATGGCTATCGATCACGACCTCGAGATTATCCCGGTGATAAACAAGATTGATATGCCCAATGCCATGCCCGAGGAGGTAGAGGACGAGATAGTAGACCTGCTGGGCTGCGACCCGAAAGAGATAATACGTGCATCGGGCCGTACAGGCGAGGGCGTGGAGGACATTCTGCGAGCTGTTGTGGAGCGTGTGCCGCATCCCAACGGCAATCCCGAGGCACCGTTGCAGGCTCTGATATTCGACTCTGTGTTCAATTCGTTCCGCGGAATCATAGCTTATTTCAAGATAGAGAACGGTTCGATACGCAAGGGCGATAAGGTGAAGTTCTTCAATACGGGCATGGAATATACCGCCGACGAGGTCGGTGTGCTGAAGATGGAGATGATTCCGCGCCAGCAACTCAACACTGGCGAGGTGGGATATATCATCAGCGGCATCAAGGATGCTAAGGAAGTGAAGGTCGGCGACACCATTACACACACGGCATCTCCCTGCGAGAAAGCTATCGAAGGGTTCCAGGAGGTGAAGCCTATGGTGTTTGCTGGAGTGTATCCGATAGACCCCAATGACTATGAGAACCTGCGCGCATCGCTCGAAAAGCTGCAACTCAACGATGCTTCGCTAACCTTTCAGCCCGAGTCATCAGTGGCCTTGGGTTTCGGTTTCCGCTGCGGCTTCCTCGGATTGCTCCACATGGAGATTGTGCAGGAGCGCCTTGACCGAGAATTCAACATGGATGTTATCACCACCGTGCCCAATGTTTCCTACATGGTTTACGACAAACAGGGTGGCGTGAACGAAGTGCATAATCCGTCGGGGCTGCCCGATCCCACGATGATAGAGCATATAGAGGAGCCTTATATCCGTGCAAGCATCATCACCGATGCCAATTTCATAGGCCCGATAATGAAGCTCTGTCTCGACAAGAGGGGCGAGCTCGTCAAGCAGGAGTATGTCAGTGGCAACCGCGTAGAGCTGATATTCATGATTCCGCTCGGCGAGATAGTGATTGATTTCTACGACAAGCTGAAGTCGATATCCAAGGGATATGCCTCGTTCGACTATCATATTGACTCGTTCCGCCCGTCGAAGCTGGCAAAGCTCGACATCCTGCTCAACGGTGAACCGGTGGATGCGCTCTCCACACTTGCCCACCACGACAATGCCGTTACGCTGGGAAGGCGGATGTGCGAGAAGCTTAAAGACCTCATTCCGCGCCAGCAGTTCGACATTGCAATACAGGCAGCTATCGGTGCTAAGATAGTGGCACGCGAGACGGTGAAGCAGGTTCGCAAGGACGTTACGGCCAAATGCTATGGCGGCGACGTGTCGCGTAAGCGCAAACTGCTCGAGAAGCAGAAGCGCGGAAAGAAGCGAATGAAGCAGATTGGCAATGTGGAAGTGCCGCAGAAGGCTTTCCTCGCCGTGCTGAAACTTGACTGACATAAATTCAATAAACGACAAACAACACACTTTTAATAAACAACAACAAAGATTTAAACATCTAACTATTACTCGTTTTTACAGGAGGAAGACATTATGAAAGAAAGTATCTATGCTACAAGGGATATTGCCCGCGAACTGGCACGCAAATACAGCACCATGACCCACGACGAACTGGACGTGCTTGAGAGCATACTCGTGCCTATACGCTACAACAAGGGCGACATGATACTGCGTGAAGGAGAGATATGTGAGAACATATACTATATCGAGAAGGGCCTTGTGCGACAGTTCTACTTCAAGAACGGCAAGCAGATAACCGAGCATCTTGGAGAAGACCACACCATCGTGATGTGCATCGAGAGCCTCTTCCGCGAGGAGCCGACGAAGTTGCAGGTCGAGGCTCTGGAGCCTACCTTGGTATATGCGCTGCCAAAGCAGCATCTTGAGGAGGTGGCACTGCACAACGTGAACATACAGATTCTCTATCGCAAGATACTCGAGGAGAGTCTTATCATTTCGCAGGTACATGCCGACCTGGTGCGTTTCGAGACGGCACAGGCTCGCTACAAGAAGATGTGCAAGCTGTGGCCGCAGGTTGTGCTGCGTGCTCCGCTCGTCTATATTGCCAGCTATCTGCAGATGACACCAGAGACCTTGAGTCGCGTGCGCTCGTCAACGCTGCTGGAGTAGCTACGCGCGCGTATATATATAATAAGGTGAGAGATTAGTTTCGTGTGGGCCGTGGGGCTACCCAAACACTGAAACTAATCTCTCACCTTTTGTTTATTGTTGTCTGTAGGACAGTCTTTACTGGAACACCTTTGGCTGATAGAGGAAGCGTTTGATGCTCTTCTTCGGTGTCTTGGCAAATTCCTCGTCGTGGATGCGTATCTCAGCCACCTTGCTATAGTGCGGAACAATCTGGTTGAGCTGATGGCGGTTCTCTTCCATGATGTTTTTCAGGTCCTCGGTGCTAAGTCCGGTTGCTCTGGCTTCCTCGAAATCGGGGTAAACCAAGGCCACGAGCTTTTCGCCTTCCTGTATCACCACGCTTTCGTTTACCAGCACCAGAGAGTTCAGCTTGTCCTCTATCTCTTCGGGATAGATGTTCTGTCCGTTGGAACCAAGGAGCATATTCTTTGAACGTCCCTTGATGAAGACGTTGCCGTCGCTGTCCATCAGACCCAGGTCGCCAGTGTGATACCATCCGTCTTTGTCCACCGTCTCCTCCGTTGCCTCGGGGTTCTTGTAGTAGCCAAGCATAACGTTTGGTCCCTTGGTGAGTATCTCGCCAGCCACGTTGGCCGGATCGGGACTCTGTACCTTCACTTCCTGATGGTAGGCAGCCTGTCCGCACGAGCCCTTGACAAAGGATTGCCAGTCGCGGTAGCAGATAATCGGAGCACATTCCGTGGCACCGTAGCCCACTGTATAGGGGAAATTGATGCTCTTGAGGAACGCTTCTACCTCCTGGTTGAGTGCTGCGCCGCCAATGATTACCTCGTAGACGTTGCCGCCGAAAGCCTGATAAACCTGGTCGCATATCTTTTCCTTCACCTTCTTGCTTATCACAGGCATATTCATGAGCAGGCGGATGCGGTTGTTCTGTATCTTCGGGAAAACCTTCTTGCGTATGATCTTCTCGATAATCAGCGGCACGGCGATGATTATCCTTGGCTTCACGTCGGCAAAAGCCTGCGCAATGATGGCCGGAGAGGGCACACGGGTAAGGTAGAAGATGTGGCAGCCGGATAGGAACTCGTAGATGAACTCGAACGACATACCGTACATATGGGCCATAGGCAGGATGCTGATCACGTTGTCGCCCGGATGGAGCACCTTACCCAGTACGTGCTGGGCGAAGTCGGCATTGCTCCAGATGGCACGGTAGGGAATCATCACGCCCTTCGAGAAGCCCGTCGTTCCGCTCGTGTAGTTGACAAGAGCCAGCTCCTCGGGCGACTGCTCCTTGTAATAGGCCACGTGCTCTGAGCGGAAGTACTTGGGATACTTCTTGCCGAACATCTCGTTGAGGTGTTCGCGGGCGTATGTGAGCTTGTCGGTACGCGAAAGTATGAGCGAATAGTCGGGAATGTAGATGATGCCTTCGAGTGCCGGCATCTTCGTAGCGTCGATAATCGTCGACACCACGTCGCCGGTGAACAGCAGCTTGGCATCGGAGTGGTTCACGATGTTGTGAATCTGGTCTGCCGTGAACTCATGCAGGATGGGCACTGCCACCGCTCCGTATGTGAGCGTCGCAAGGAAAGCCACTGCCCAGTTGCTGCAATTGCGTCCACAAAGAGCTATCTTGTCGCCTTTCTGTACTCCGCTGTTTTCAAACAAAATGTGCAGCTTCTCTATCTTGCGAGCTACATCGTGGTATTGCAGTGTTTTTCCTTTGTAGTCGGTCAGGGCATCCCTGTCCCAATGGGTAACAATGCTCTTCTCTATCAGGGCATTGAAGCTTGGAATATTTTCCATTGCACAATATTAAAAATTTTGTGCAAAGATAACATCTTGCTTGCACAATTCAAAACTTTTTGTGCAAAAAAAACACTGCCGCTCCCAAAATGTGACTTTTTCGACAACGTAGTGGCAGTTGCGGACTTTTTATGTGCGATTTAGAATAGTATGGCGAGTTGCTGTCTTGGCTGCTGTCTGAGGGCTGTTTCGCTTCGGCAAAGCGCAGTTCGGGCTTTCGTTAAGATGTGGTTGCAGTCCAGCGGAGTTGCTGTCGCAGCCTTATAATGTGATGGTTGCACCCCAGCAGATTGGCAGTTTCAGCCTTGCTGTCAGCAGAGGAGGCTCAGGCTTCAACCAAAACAACTTGTTTTGGTCTCTAATAAGCACCAAATTGCAATGCAATAAGTACCAAACTGGAGACCAAAACAAGTTGTTTTGGTTGAAGGGAATAATTCTTTCTCGCTGCAAGAAGTACTGTTTCATGCAACGAAGGGGTGGTTGTTGGATTGTGTTCGGGCTTCGGTGATGGGGAGAAATACCGGTTTTTTAGACGTAACCAGTTGGTCGCGAGGTGGTTGGTCAGCCTCGGTGTTACTGGTAAAGATAGCGCTTGATGCTCTTCTTTGGTGTCTTGGCAAACTCGGAATTTTGTATTTCCACAGCCGACAGCCTGCAGAACGGCGGCAGCTGACGGTTCAGCTCAGTTCGGTTTTGCTCCATAATGTCGTGCAGTTCCTGCTCGGTGAAGCCCATAGCCTTGGCTTCGTCCATGTCGGGATGTATCAGAGCCACGAGCTTTTGGTTGCGTTGCACCACCAGACTCTCGCCAACCATAGTCATGGAGTTGAGCTTGTCCTCGATCTCCTCGGGGTAGATGTTCTGTCCGTTGGCACCGAGAAGCATATTCTTGATGCGTCCGCGTATGAAGACATGGCCGTCTTTCGACATCGTGGCGAGGTCGCCGGTGTGGTACCATCCGTCCTTGTCGATTGCCGCAGCGGTGGCTTTGGGGTTCTTGTAGTAGCCAGTCATCACGTTCTGCCCCTTGGTGACAATCTCTCCGGGTATGTTCTGCGGGTCGTCGCTGAGTATCCTGACTTCCATTCCGTCGACGGGTGTGCCACACGAGAGGGGTGCAAAGTCGTGGTAATCGCTGTAGGTGATGAGCGGTGCGCACTCGGTGGTGCCGTATCCCACGGTGATGGGGAAGCCCACGGACACGAGGAAGTCCTCAACTTCCTTGCTTAGTGCTGCTCCTCCAACGATGATCTGGTAGAGCTTTCCGCCGAAGGCTTCGATAATCTGCTGTCTTATGCGTGCCTTGACTTGCTTTCCGGCGAAGGGCATATTGAGCAATATGCGCATCTTGTTGGTCTGGACAACGGGGAATATGCGCTTGCGCACTATCTTCTCGATAATCAGCGGCACTGCCACAATCAGCGAAGGCTTCACGTTGGCGAAGGCTTCGGCAATGAGCGACGGGCTCGGCAGACGGGTGAGGAAGTAGAGATGGAGTCCGTGAGCGAAACCGAATATGAACTCTATCGACAGTCCGTACATATGAGCCATTGGCAGTATGCAAACCATGTTGCTGCCTGATGCTACGTGGTCGCCCAGATGCTTGATGCAGAAATGCAGGTTGCCGCTGAGTGCGCGGTAGGGTATCATCACGCCTTTTGAGAAGCCCGTGGTGCCGCTTGTGTAGTTGATGATGGCCAGCTCCTCCTCCTTGGCATCGTAGTAGTTGAGGTCGGTGGGCTTGAAACGTTCGGGGTAGCTGTGTCCGAACAGTTCGTTGAGGTGCTCTCGCGCGTACATTATATTATTATTACGGCACGAGTAGAGCGAATAGTCTGGGATATAGATTATCGCCTGCAGGGCTGGCATGGCCTCGAAGTCTACCGTTGGGCTGACGATGTCGCCCGTGAAGAGCAGTTTGGCTTCCGAATGGTTCACTATGTTGTGGATTTGCTCCGGCGTAAACTCATGCTGTATCGGCACTGCCACAGCCCCGTAGGTGAGCGTTGCGAGGAAAGCTGTTGCCCATGCCGAGCTGTTGCGTCCGCAGAGAGCTATCTTGTCGCCTTTGCAGATGCCGCTTTGACTGAAAAGGATATGCAGCTTTGCAATCTTTCTACCTACGTCGTGATACTGCAAGGTGGCTCCCTGGTAGTCGGTCAGGGCATCGTTGTTCCAGTTGTTTCTTATGCTTTCTTCTATTATTTTGTTGAATCCAGACATACTATTCATTGCACACAGTTGTAAAATTTGTGCAAAGGTAATATCTCTTTTGCACATAACAAAATGTTGTGTGCATTTTTTAGGGGATAGGAAGCATGTGGTGAGGCAGCAGAGGAGAGTTTTCCAGAAGTCTACGAATACCTATTCGTAGTGCATCGACTTGGCTGGGTGGATGTGCGAGATAAGGAAGCTCGGGCCTATGAGCACAGCCACGCATACGAAGAGGGTGGCGAGGTTGAGCAGAACGACGAGCAGAGGGTTGGTTTCAACAGGCACTGTGCTGACGTAGTAGGTCTGTGGGTCGAGACTTATCAGCCCTGTGTGCTGTTGCAACAGGCTCAGTCCCAGTCCAATGATGTTGCCCAGAAGCATCCCTCGGCCAATTATGAACACGGCAAACCACAGGAAGATGTGCCTTATCTGTCGGTTGCGGGTGCCCAGTGCTTTGAGTATGCCAATCATCTGTGTGCGTTCGAGGATGATTATGAGCAGTCCCGAAATCATTGTCACGCCCGCCACGGCAACCATGAGTGCGAGTATCATCCACACGTTGAGGTCCATCAGTCCGAGCCACGAGAAGATTTGAGGGTTCATCTTGATGATGTCCTGCGAGCTGTAGGTCTCTCCATAGGTGTCGAGAGTGTGGTTCACCTTTTTCCTTACGTTGGTTGCCACCTGGTCCAGCTGGTCGAAGTTGCTTGCTGTCAGCTCCGCTCCGCTGTACTGGTCGGGCTCCCATCCGTTGAGTTTGTTGGTGGTGTAGATGTCGGTGAAGCACATTGTTTCGTCGAAATGCTTCAGGTTGCTTTCATAGATGCCAGCAATGGTGAAGCGGCGAGTGCGCACTCCCTGTTCGCCGATGAAGTATGCATAGACGCGCTGCCCGTTCTTGAGCCTCAGTTTGTCGGCTATGAGTTTCGAGATGACCACCTTCTGCGAGGCGGCAGTGTCGGAGAAGTGTGGCAGGCAGCCTTCTTTCAGGTTGTGGGAGATGAACGTAGTGTCGTATTCGGGGCCTATTCCCTTGAGCATTATGCCCAGAAAGTCGCTGTCGGTCTTCAGTATTCCCTGCTTCATGGCATAGCGTTGCACGTGCTCCACGCCGTCGATGGCCTTGAGCACGCGCATCATCGAGTCGCCCATCTGTATGGGATACTGCTCCGAACTCTGCAGGGTCATGAAGTTGCCCACGGTGATATGGCTTCCGAAACCAATCACCTTGTCTCGTATTGAGTGCTTGAATCCAAGCACTACTCCCACCGACACTATCATCACCGCCAGTCCGATGGCCACGCCAATGGTGGCTATCGTGATGGCCGGACGCGACACCTGTCGCTGCCCGCTCCTGTCGGAGTAGATGCGTTGGGCTATGAACAGTGGGAAATTCATGGTCGGACTATTCCGTGTCAACCCGTCCGGGGTAGGCTTCGAGCGCCTTGCGCAGAACTATCAAAGCCCTATCCAGGTCGGCTTTCTTGAGCACGTAGGCTATGCGCACCTGATTTACTCCAGCTCCGGGGGTGGTGTAGAAGCCGGCTGCGGGTGCCATCATCACGGTCTCGCCCTCGTAGTCGAAGCTCTCTAAGCACCAGCGGCAGAACTTCTCGCTGTCGTCGACGGGCAGCTTGGCCACTGTGTAGAACGCTCCCATGGGTATAGGCGAGTACACTCCGGGTATTCGGTTGAGGCCGTCGATAAGGCATTTGCGTCGCTCAACATACTCGTCGTAGACGTCGCGGTAGTATTCCTCGGGCGCATCGAGCGATGCCTCGGCCACAATCTGGCCGATGAGGGGTGGTGAAAGGCGTGCCTGACAGAACTTCATCACCGCTTTCCTTATCTCGGCGTTCTTGGTTATCAGTGCGCCCACGCGTATTCCGCACTCGCTGTAGCGCTTCGACACAGAGTCGATAAGCACCACGTTCTCTTCGATACCTTCCAGGTGGCAGGCCGAAATGTATGGCGAACCGGTGTAGATATACTCTCGGTAGACTTCGTCGGAGAAGAGATAGAGGTCGTATTTCTTTACCAGGTCGCGTATCTGGTTCATCTCGCGCCGTGTGTAAAGATAGCCCGTGGGGTTGTTCGGGTTGCAAATCATTATCGCACGGGTGCGCTCGTTGATCAGTTCCTCGAACTTCTCGACCTTCGGAAGCGAGAAACCTTCGTCTATAGTGGTGGCTATGGTGCGTATCTTTGCCCCGGCAGATATGGCAAAAGCCATGTAGTTGGCGTATGCCGGCTCGGGAACGATGATCTCGTCGCCCGGGTTCAGGCATGACATAAAGGCGAAGAGCACTGCCTCCGAGCCTCCGCTTGTAATGATAATATCGTCGGCAGTGACGCTGATATTATACTTTGCATAGTAGCTGACCAGCTTTTCGCGATAGCTCAGGTAGCCTTGGCTGGGCGAATATTCCAGCACTTTCCGGTCAATATGCTTCAGGGCATCGAGTCCGCACTGTGGTGTAGGCAGGTCGGGCTGGCCTATGTTGAGGTGGTAAACCTTCGTTCCGCGTTTCTTTGCGGCTGCAGCCAACGGAGCCAACTTGCGTATTGGCGACTCCGGCATTTCCTGTCCGCGTGTCGATATGTTTGGCATTTACGTCGATTTGATTATATGTTGTTTCCTCTGGCGGTGCTTGTCCATCGCCGTTTGGGGTGCAAAGTTAGTGGTTTTCTTTCACTTTGCTTTCTTTTTGCCTTATTTTCTTACTGTTCGCGGAGCCAGCGCGACGATTGTCGGCGGCTCCGCGTAGATTATTTCAGTGGATTCCACCCCTGAGCCAGTATGTCGAACTCGTTGCCGTCGCGCGAAATGAGGCGGCATCCCAGTTCCTCCCGGGTTATGTGGCCTATCATTCTCACGTCGTCAAGGGCTTCAATCTTGGCATGGTCGCCTATCGGCACGGTGAAGAGCAGCTCGTAGTCTTCACCTCCGTTCATGGCTGCCGTGGTGAGGTTCATGTTGAACTCCTCGCACGTGATGGCTGTCTGGTAGTCTATCGGGATGTTTTTCTCGTAGATGCGGCAGCCTGCGTGACTCTGTTTGCAGATGTGCAGCAGCTCACTGCTCAGTCCGTCGCTGATGTCCATCATCGAAGTGGGGCGTATGCCGGCTTGTTTCAGCTTCTCGATGATGTCGCCGCGTGCCTCAGGCATGAGCTGGCGGTCGAGCAGATACTCCTTTCCGGCAAAGTCGGGCTGGTAGTCGCTCATGCCGTCGAGCTGTCGTCGGGCTGCTGCTTCCTGTCCTTTGTCGCCCTGTTTGATGGCATTGTCGAGCTTGGTCTGCACCTCGCGCAGCTGCTGATAGTAGACACTCTTCTCGCGTTCGAGTATCTGCAGACCCATGTATGCGGCTCCGAGGTTCCCGCTAACGCATATCAGGTCGGTCTCCCTGGCACCGCTGCGCCTTACCACGTCGTCTTTCGCGGCCTCGCCCATGCAGGTAATGCTGATTGCCATGCCCGTCATCGACGATGTGGTGTCGCCTCCTACAATGTCTACGTTCCATTTTGCACAGGCTTCCTTCAGTCCGGCATAGAACTGTTCCACGTCTTCCACGGTGAAGCGCTTGCTCAGTGCCAGGCTCACCAGCATCTGCCGGGGAGTGCCGTTCATGGCAAACACGTCGCTGATGTTCACCATTGCCGACTTGTAGCCCAGTTGTCGCATACTTATATATGTGAGGTCGAAGTGTATACCCTCCATAAGCATGTCGGTGGTGACGAGTGTCTGCTTGTTGCCATACTCCATTACGGCGCAGTCGTCGCCAATGCCGGTCACGGTGCTGCTGTTGTTTGTTGCTATGCCGCTTGCCAGACGGTCGATCAGTCCGAACTCTCCGAGTTTTGAAATGTCCATATCCTTTTTCCTATATTTATGTTTGTGCTTGATTGTTGCTGCCGTTGTAGTGGCCTCTCTGGTACTCGAAAGGCCACAATAGTTAAGCTGCTATGCTAAAGCATGGCATTGAAACGTTCATTCCGTAGCTTAATTGTCTGCGTTTTATTTCGGGAATACATACTTATTTTGTAGACTACAAAGGTGGGAATTATAATTGATACCGCAAAAAATAAGCCTAAGTATTTGCCAATTACGGCTTAAATTCGTGATGCTAATCTGCCTGATAATCATCTTTCAGACCATTCATACCAATAAATATGTTTCTATTAAAGACATCTAAACGTAGTTTGTAAAATATTTTAATATATTGTTTGCTTAGTTGAAAACCAATATATATATTTGCAAATGAGTTAAATGTAAAGTGGATGTGGTATATTATATAATAAAAGAAAGTGTGAGTATGAAATCATTGAGCTTCGACAAGCGAGTAGAGCAGCCCCGCATCATGCTTGGAGTGGCAACTGCGACCATACCAAATCAGAAGAGATGGATGGAATTGGCTGCGCTGCTCATTATGTTTGCCTGTTTTTTCATAACGTCCAATGCCGTAGCGCAGTCGCTTACCTTTGCAGACAAGAGCGTGGAGCGGCGGGCACTCCTCAAGGGCGATACGGACAACGACGGACACATATCGAAAGCAGAGGCCGATTCGCTCAAGTCGCTGGTCCTCACGCAGTACCGCACCGATATGTTCGAGGTCAGCACCTACGAAGACCTTGCTAAGTTCCCCAATCTGGAGAAGCTTTGGTTGGGCGAAAGCAAACTGGACACGGTCGATCTCTCCAAAAACTGGAACCTGAAGTATGTCCACATAGAGTGCGACAACCTCAAGACCCTTATCCTCGCCGTGGGCTGCACGCCCAAGTTGGCCTATCCCATGCATAGCGGTGAAGTGCTTATCAAGCGCATAAAGAACCCCGATGCACCTGGAGCCATGTTTTTCCAATACTAAAACTTACCGTTATGAAACGATTTAACTTAATTGCATTGCTGTCATTGGTAGCAATGGCGACCCATGCACAGTTTCCCGTCAGCGACCCGCATTGCGCCTACTGCGATGTGAACCTGAAAACAGGTGTAGCCCACAAGCGCGGCTGCCCCTATTATGAGGCACCAAAGGAGGAGGAAACGTCGTCTTCGAGTTCCACATCTTCTCATCTGCGCGACTACACACCGCTTCCTGAGATGTCTTCTACCGAACGTGCCTTGATTTATGAAGTAGGTATCAATGGCATCAAACCATGCAGTAATTGCAAAAGTATCAAACATCAGCCCTGGTGTGAGATGAAAGTTTACCAGAATTTAGCCAAGAAATGGCGGGCCGAAGCAGAGTCAACCAGCAACGAAGTGGAACGCAAGAAAGCCTTGCTGGGCTACAAAAACATGGTTAAGAAGTTGAAATTCTTCATTAACCCCAACTACACTAAGGCAGACCTTGATGCTTATAATGCGAGGACGGAGCGTGAACACACCGAGCGAAAGGCTCAGTCAACTCACCAGAACAACGGCACATATACTCACACCGTATCGCCGGGAGCGTATATCGCACAACACTACGATAAGGAACTGACCTTCGGCAGCGATTATGCGCGTGCTCTCGGAGCCACCATGCCCAATGGCGAGGAGCGCTGGCTGCTTGGCAACGCCAAAGGCGAGGAGGTGGGGCAGTTCTCCAAGGTAGAATTTGTAGAGGCCAGCGGCATAGACCAGTTTATTCTTGTACGTGACTTCAACGGCAAGTGGGGCATCTGCGGGCGTGGGGGCACCATATTGTGCGAGCCCAAGTTTGAGAGTGTCAAGATGTTATCGACAATTGTCAATGATATTGGAGGCAAAATGGTTGTCTTCGATGTCACTATGAGAAACAATGGCGGCGTACTCCAGCACGGCATTTACAATCCCGACAATGTAGAAATGAACTTAGGCTTTAATGAGAACATGAATTCCATGCCTATCCCGTGTGAGTATGACTATGTGGAGCTGATCGACCGCAGTGCAACGACTGACGGCGTGCTGGCAAAAGTGAGGAAAAACGGGTTGTCGGGAGTTATCGGCACCTTCAACGGCGAGGTGGCTATACCAGTCGCCTACTCATATATCAACACCTACTTCACGCTCAAGGGCGGTATGTACCTGCTCGTGGGCGATGCCAGCCGTATGGGCGCATATCACGTGGACGATGAAGTCGTAGAAGTAGTGCCCGTTACCGACGGCTACACCCTCGACAAAGTGAAAAGTCTTATCGCTGAAAAAGAAAAAGAATGAAAACGTTTGTAATAGCTGTTTTGGCTGCGTTGGCCTTGCAGGTAATGGCATCGTCAACCCCCGAAGAGATGTACGGAATGTACGACAAGGACGGAAAGTACCGGGAAATGAGAGCGAAGGTAGAGCAGATGAAGCATAAGGCAGATGAGGCAAGAGCCGAAGAGAATGGCCGGAAGATGCGCATCCTGTTAGTTTCACTCTTCATCGGATTCGTTCCTGTTGTGGCCGTGGGAGGCAAGGTCATTCGTAAACAAACGTGGAAGACTAACTCCAGTGGCACAGCACAGGCTTTGGTCATGGCCTTTGCTGGTGGAGCTGTGCTCTTTGCGTTCAACTATGGATGGCTATACATGAAATTATTTCATGAAGAAATATTCAAACTTATCTTGTCCTTAGTATTCATACTGCTGCTGATAGCATTGGGATTCTACTTGGCAAGAAAGCGGAAATGACTCCTTGGGATTGCATATCCCAGCCCTGCCACGGGCAGGTCTTACATCCAAAAACAAGGAAATACGCTTGAAAGCAAGCTTTCTTTGTATTTCCTTGTCTTGTCTGTGACTCCGTTGGGATTCAAACCCAAGACCTTCAGAACCGGAATCTGACGCTCTATTCAGCTAAGCTACGGAGCCTTTGTTGATTTTCGTGGATGCAAAGGTAAGCAAAAAAGCGCAAAAGCGGCACAAATCCTAATCTTTTTTGCCGTCCTCGGCAGGCAGGGGTGGATATTTGCGGAACCATCCGTCCCATCTGAGGCGCATCACTCCAAAGAAAGCTTCGCCGAAGATGCCGCCGCTCATCTTGCTCTCGCCCTCGCGACGGTTGACGAATATCACCGGAACTTCCTTTATCTTGAACCCAATCTTGTAGGCTGTGTACTTCATCTCGATCTGGAAACCGTAGCCCTTGAAGCGTATCTCGTCGAGGGGAATGGTCTGAAGCACCCTGCGGCGATAGCACTTGAAGCCTGCCGTGGTGTCGTGAACCTTGAACCCGGTCACTAACCGCACGTATTTCGAGGCGAAATAGCTCATCAGCACACGTCCGATAGGCCAGTTCACAACGTTCACTCCCGATATATAGCGCGAGCCGATAGCCACGTCGTAGCCCTCGTCGTGGCAGGCACTGTAGAGCCGTGGCAGGTCGGCAGGGTCGTGACTGAAGTCGGCATCCATCTCGAAGATGTAGTCGTAGTTGCGTTCCAGCGCCCATTTGAAGCCCGTGATATAGGCTGTGCCCAATCCAAGCTTGCCGCTGCGTTCGAGCAGGAACAGCCTGCCGGCAAACTCGCCGTCCATCAGTCGGCTGACAATGGCTGCCGTGCCGTCGGGACTGCCGTCGTCAATCACGAGGATGTGGAAGCTCTTTTCGAGGGCAAACACTGCCCTGACAATCTTCTCAATGTTCTCCTTCTCGTTATATGTTGGTATGATAACGATTGAGTCGCTTGGTTTCATCTTGCGTTATGTAGGTTTTACGAAGCAAAGGTACGGTTAAGTGAGCGTATCACAAAGAATTTTTCCCGATTTTTGTGTACTTATTGATAAGTAATATGACTCATATTGATAAGTAATATGACTCATATTGATAAGTAATATGACTCATATTGGTAGGTAATATGACTCATATTGGTAGGTAATATGGCCCATATTGGTGAGTAATATGGCCCATATTGGTGAGTAATATGGCCCATATTACTTGGTAATCTGCCTCATATCATTTTGTGGGATGGCAAAAAATAGCTACATTTGCACATCATAAAGAAATTCAGCGACATAGCAGCCAGACCATGACACTCAGCGAACGATTTATCCGTTACACCCGTTTCGACACACAGTCCGACGAAACCTCCACCACAACACCGTCCACTCCTGGGCAGCTAATCTTCGCCCGCTACCTGCGCGACGAGCTTCTGAACGAGGGACTAAGCGACGTGGAGCTAACCGCCGACGGCTATCTCTATGCCACGCTGCCAGCCAACGGCTGCGACGAAGCACCCGTGATAGGCTTCATTTCGCACTGCGACACCAGCCCCGATGCCAGCGGCAGCAACGTCAAGGCGCGCATCGTGACAGCCTACGACGGCGGCGACATCGAGCTGCGGCCAGGTATGATGCTCTCGCCGACGACCTTTCCCGAGCTGCTGGTGCACCGCGGCGAGGACATTATAGTCACCGACGGAACCACTCTGCTCGGTGCCGACGACAAGGCGGGCATTGCCGAGATTGTCGATGCTGTGTGCTACCTGCGCGACCATCCCGAGATTGCCCACGGAAAGGTGCGCATAGCCTTCACTCCCGACGAGGAGATAGGGCGCGGTGCCGATGGTTTCGACGTGGAGCGGTTTGGTTGCCAGTGGGCCTACACCGTCGATGGCGGCGACCTGGGCGAGCTTGAGTATGAGAACTTCAATGCTGCCTCGGCTCTTGTGAGCATCGCTGGTCTGAGCGTTCACCCCGGAGCAGCCAAGGGCAAGATGATAAATGCCTTGCGCCTGGCCTGCGAGTACAATGCGATGATACCTTCCGACGAGACTCCCGAGACCACAGCCGACCGGCAGGGGTTCTATCATCTCACATCGATGGCTGGCTTCGTGGAGAGTGCCATCCTGCAATACATCATCCGCGACCACGACCGCGAGAGCTTCGAGAAGCGCAAAGAGTTTCTCCGCGCCTGCGTGGCAAGGCTCAACGCGAGCTATGGACGGCAGGTGGCAAAGGTCAAGATAACCGACCAATACTACAACATGAAGCAGCAGATAGACCGCCACCCTCATGTCGTAAGCCTTGCGAGGCAGGCTATGGAGGCCTGCGGCGTGGTGCCGAAGGAGCAGCCCATACGCGGCGGAACCGACGGGGCGCAGCTCAGCTTCCGCGGACTGCCGTGTCCCAACCTCTTTGCAGGAGGACTGAACTTCCACGGCCCCTACGAGTTTGTGAGCATACAGACCATGCTCAAGGCGCGCGACGTGATTGTGAAGCTGTGCGAGCTGGCTGCACAATGATGCCTTGAAGCATTGAGCAACATTCATTCAACAACGACTTAACACCTTATTTTAAATGTCCGAACTGCATCCACTCATTCAGGATCTTGCCCTGACGCTCGTCGTGGCAGGCATAGTCACCATCATCTTCAAGCGTCTGCGCCAGCCGTTGGTGCTGGGCTACATCATGGCAGGCTTCCTCGTGTCGCCCCATATGCCCTACACCATGTCCATCGTCGACCGCGCCGACATACAGACGTGGGCCGACATCGGCGTGATATTTCTGCTGTTCTCGCTCGGACTCGACTTCTCGTTCAAGAAAATAATGAAGATGGGCATCAGCCCGGCCATAGCAGCCACCACGATTATCAGCTCCATGGTTGTACTGGGCATCGTCACGGGTCGTCTCTTCGGCTGGACCACGATGGACAGCCTCTTTCTTGGCGGAATGTTGGCCATGTCGAGCACCACGATAATCTACAAAGCCTTCGACGACATGGGCCTGCGGCAACAGGCTTTCGCCCAGATGGTTATGAGCGTGCTCATTCTCGAGGACATCCTTGCCATCGTTATGATGGTGCTTCTCTCGGCTGTTGCCGGCGACGATGCCATCAATGGCAGCCAGCTGCTGGGCAGCGTGGTGAGCATAGTGTTCTTCCTGGTGCTGTGGTTTGTGGTCGGCATCTTTGCCGTGCCCCTGTTTCTGCGTTCGGTGCGCCGCTTCATCACTGGCGAAACGCTGCTTATCGTGTCGCTCGGACTGTGCTGCTTCATGGCTGTTCTGTCTGCCGAGGTGGGCTTCAGTGCTGCTTTCGGTGCGTTCGTGATGGGCAGCATCCTTGCCGAAACCATCGAGGCCGACAAGATAGCGCGCCTCGTCGACCCGGTGAAGAACCTCTTTGGAGCCGTGTTCTTCGTGTCGGTGGGTATGCTCGTCGACCCGCAGGTGCTTGTCGACTATGCTTTGCCCATCGTGGTGATAACGCTTGTCATCATCATCGGGCAGTCGGTGTTTGGCTCTTTGGGCTATCTGCTCAGCGGACAGCCCCTCTCGCAGGCCATGCGCTGCGGCTTCTCGATGGCCCAGATAGGCGAGTTTGCGTTCATCATAGCCTCATTGGGCCTGTCGCTCGGAGTGATAAGCCAGTTCCTCTATCCCGTTGTGGTGGCGGTGTCGGTAGTCACCACCTTCCTCACACCCTACATGATACGCCTTGCCGAGCCAGCCTACAAGCTGCTCGAACGCCGTATGCCCAAATCGGTGGTGAGAAACCTCAACCGCTTCTACCACGACCCGTCGAACGACGGACAGGTGAGCGAGTCGGCCAAGACCCTCTGGAAAGACCTGCTTGCCAGTATGCTGGCCAACACCGTTATCTATTCCACCCTCACCGTGGCTGTCATCATCCTCTCGTTTATGTTTCTCTTGCCCTTGCTCACGCGCCTGCTGGCTCCCACGGGCATAGGCTGGCTGCCGTCGGCGGTGTGCGGAGTGGTGGTAATAGCCCTTATCTCGCCTTTCCTGCGCAGCATAATAATGAAGAAGAACCACAGCGACGAGTTCCGCCATCTGTGGGCCGAGCGTGCCGTCAACCGCGTGCCGCTGTTCTTCACGATCGTAGTGCGCTGCGCACTGGCCATTGGCTTCGTGTTCTATGTCGTCAACAGGCTCACCAACCTCGGTCCGGCACTGCTCATCACCATTGCGCTCGTGGCTGTTTCGGCCATTACGGCTTCGCGCTGGCTCAAGAAACGCAGCATACAACTGGAGCGGATGTTCGTCCAGAACCTGCGTTCGCGCGACATCGAGGCACAGGTTCATGGCCGTCGTCGCCCGCTCTACGAGGGCCATCTACTCGACCGGCATATCCATATTGCCGAGTTCGACGTGCCCGAAGACTCGTCGTGGGCCGGCCAGAGGCTCAGCGACCTGCGCACAGCCAGCCGTTTTGCAGTCCATGTGAGCAGCATCCTGCGCGGACATCGGCGCATTAACATACCCGGCG
Source organism: uncultured Prevotella sp. (assembly GCA_900318625.1). GTDB lineage: Bacteria > Bacteroidota > Bacteroidia > Bacteroidales > Bacteroidaceae > Prevotella. The sequence goes on along the minus strand of ONLG01000003.1, from coordinate 45,244 downwards.
GCGACGATATAGTCTTCCCCGGCGACCGCCTTCAGGTGATTGGCAACGACCGCCAGCTGGCCGCTTTCGGCCAGGCGCTGAAGATGGAACTCGTCGGTGAGGACCCGGATGTAGAGAAAAGGGAGATGAAACTCAGGCAGAAGGTGATTGCAGCAGGCAGTCCTTTCGTGGGCAAGACTCTCAACGAGAGCGGCATACGCGACCGATACGGCTGTATGGTGGTTGGTCTTGAGGCCGGCCAGGACAATCTGGCCATCGTCAATCCCAACCATCGGTTTGCTGTTGGCGATATAGTGTGGATTGTAGGTGAGGAAGAGTCGCTGTCGTCGATACCATGACGCAGCTGCCCGAGGGGGTGGGAGAGAAGCCTAATACCACCTCACGGCATTGCTCATGCTGCTGCGCTTGTCGTATTTCAGAGCATCGGTCAGCGTTGCGGCGTTGCAACGGAAGGTGAAGTTGTAGCTCTTGTAGGGAGCCAGCACCACCGATGCCGACATATTGAAGCAGTGGAGGTCGCGCGAAAGCGAGGCGGTGGTCATCGAGAGCGAATGGTTCTCGAAGTCGTAGCCCGACGTGAAGTTTATGTTCCAGCCGTCGCTGATGCGTATGTTGCCTGCGATGTTGAGTGTCTGGGTGAACTTGTACGGATAGCGCATACGCTTCTTGTTGAACTCTCCGGCTGTGTTCTCTCGCATGGAGATACCGTAGCCCAGTGTTATCGACCACGGCATATTGAACGCCATGTATCCGTCGCTGTCTGTTTCGGCCATGCCCGACGAGCCTTTCTTCTTCTTGGCCCCGTTCTTGGCACGCTCCAAGTCGCTGTCTATGTTCGACTCGATGTCCGTGTCGCGTCCTTCGCTCTCGTTATCGCTGTTGTCAGTGTCGTCCTTGTCTTGCTTGCGGCCAAACCATTTCTTCAGTTTCTCGGGGTTGATAGTCACCGAGAAGTTCTGGTTGAAGCCCTGGAAACGTCCGAAACGTCCGCGGCCCCATTCTGTGTGGGTGCTCAGATAGGGCTTGCCGTTCTCGTCCAGGTCATAGGCGTATGTGGCAAAGACGGCGTGCATGTTGAATGTGTAGTTCTTCCACCACTTCAGTCGTATGTCGATTCCTAAGTCGCTCCAGGGCCGTTCCTTAGCCGCCATGTTGTATGACATACTCAGTCCGAGGTTGTCGATGATGCTTATCTTTTTCACTCCGGTGGTGTCCTTGTCGCTCTTGACCTTCATCTCGAAGTTGTTGTTTATCGAGAAGCTCACCGTTCCTTTGCTTCCTGGTTGCGGAACGCCGAAGAGCTGGCCCGAATAGGGCGAGTAGTCCACGAGCGACACGTTGCCGTCGGCATCAGTTTTCATGTACGACTTCCAGTATCCGTAGCGCGACGCGCCGAAGTCGGGTGCATAGCTTAAAGTGACACTGGGCGTGAGCACGTGGCGCATGGCAATAATCTTGTCGCCGAAGATTTTTTTCGGCGGTGTCCAGAAACCGTAGAGCTTGGTCGATACGGAGAGATTGGCATCCCAGTTGTAGACGTTGTAGAAGCCGTGAAGCGTGTCGAGCCGCTCTGCCCCGAGGTCAGAGTCCCACGAGCGTTCCACTTTCGTCGAGTACATACGGTCGGTGAAGTTCACCTGCGGGTTGACATTGACATACTTGAACAGCGTGAAGTTGCCCTTGATAGGTATCTTGTGCTCCATGCCGTTGTTCCAGTCCTTTATCAGGTTCGACTTGAACAGCTTGTTCTCTTTCGTCCTTATCGAGTTCGAGATATGTCCGGTGTATGCCACCGATATTTTCTCGTACCATCGTTCCTTGCCTGCCTGCTTCTTGCGCTTGAACGGATAGAAGGGGCTGACGTTGATGTTGAGGTCGGGTAGGGTAACGTTGATGGAGCTGTCGCGCATATTCTGCGTGATGCCTACCGAGGCATTGATAGTCATTCCGATGCTGCTGAAGCCCGTGCTGTAGTTCACCGATGATGTGCGGATACTCTGTGTGAGAGCCTGCGGGTTATACATCGACGACAGGTTGTTGACCTCGTAGCTCGTCGAAGAATAGTTCACGCTTGCCGAGAGCCTGCTGTAGGGGTTGGCCTTGCTGTCCTGCGTGTGTCGCCATTGCAGCTTGAAGCTGTTAGTAACCTGATAGTCGGGCATTCCCTTGTCGCCGTTAATGGTTTTCTGGAAGCTGAAGAGGAAGTTTCCCGAGAACTTGTAGCGCTTCTTGTAGTTTGATGCTGCCGACACACCCCACGAGCCTTTGGTGTAGATTTCGCCCAGGAGCTTCAGGTCCCACTTGTCGCTGATGGCGAAGTAGTAGCCTCCGTCGCGCAGATAGAAGCCTCGCTGGCTCTCGTCGCCGTAGGTGGGCATGATGAAACCGCTGCTGTAGTGCTTCGAGAAGGGGAAGAAGCCGTATGGAATGGCCAGCGGCACAGGCACGTCGGCCACTACCAGATATGCCGGACCGAACACCACGTCCTTGCCGGGGCGCACCTTGGCGCGCGACAGGGCTATGTAGAAGTCGGGATGCTCCAGATCGCAGGTGGTGTAGCGCCCGTGCTGTATGTAGACGGTGCCTTGGTCGTTGCGCTTGGCTTTCTCGCCGCGCAGGAAACCGTCCTCCTGTTCGGTATATACGTTGTTGATAAGACCTTTCTTTGTCTTGAAGTTGAAGGCAATGGTGTCGCTTTCGTACTTGTCTTTGCCCATCGAGAACACCGGCGTGCCCTTGAGTCCGTTCTCGGCAGTGGTGTCTGGCGAGCCCGATGCCCTCACGAGGCTGCTGTCGAGGCTCATGGCTACCTTGTCGCTGGCCAGTTTCATGTTCTGATAGTCCACCTTCGACTTGCCGAAGAGGAAGGCCGTCTTGCTCTTTCCGTCGTAGATGAGCGAGTCTTCGGCAGAGAACACCACCGGAGCTTCTATTCCGTTGGCCTTCGAACGCTGTATGCTGTCGCGCCGTATGGAGTCGTCAACGATGCGGTTGTGCTCCATGATGGCCCTTCGCAGCGAGTCGAGGCTCAGCGTGTCGGCTGTTGCCGGCTGCTGCTTGGCCTCTGCGGTGTCGGCCACGGCTGTGTCGGAAGCCAGGCTGTCGGCACTCGGTGCAGTCATGTTCCTTAGCCGGCTGCTCATTTGTTGCCGCACAGCATTGCCTGCAACCATGAAAACCACAGCTGCAAAAAGCAGGAATATGACCGTCTTCTGTCTCATTCGGTTTGTATAAGTACTAGTCTGTCACTATGGACCGTGCCTTGCAGCACATCAGTCGCCCACACCTTATATTATATATAGGCAGTTGCCGTCGCCGGCCAGCGTGCATCAGTCTTCGGTCTTGAACATCTCGTGCCACTCCATGAAGCGGCTCACGCCCTCGTCGCCGAACTTGCTGAGGCTTCGCACAGCCTGTTCGAGGGTCTTCTCCTCGTCGGGGCGGCTCTTCGAGAAGAACTTGTCGGCATAGCACACCAGTTTCTCCTCCATCGTCTCGGGCAGAAAGTCCTGCTGCGGCAGTGGCAGCTGCTGGCTGACGATGTCGCCGCGCGTTAGTCCCGCACCCGTGTGGCGCTCGCAAACGCGTGCATGGCGCGGCAGTCCCTCGGCACGCAGCATCTCTGCACCTATCCTTCCGTGACAGATGTAGGGCTCTGTGCCGTGGCAGTAGATGCCGGGCGCGTTGCATCTGATGATGCCAATGTCGTGGAGCATGGCCGCTTCCTCGATGAACTTCATGTCGAGCGACAGCTCAGGATGTGAAAAACCAATCTGCAACGCCTTCCGCGCTACAGATTGGCTATGCAGTAGAAGAAGGCTCTTGAGCTTGTCAGAGCCTTCTCCATAGTATTTGTCGATGATCTGTTGCCAGTTCAAGCGTGGTCCTCCTACTGTGCTCTTTCGATGTAGGCGAGCACGTCGCCCTTGTTAACTTTCGAGCCTTGGCGGGCTGCCACCTCAACAAGCTTTCCGCCGAGAGCGGCAGGTATCGTGACAAACTCGCCCCAGGGAGCCTGTATGTAGCAGAAGGCATCACCCTCGGAGTACTCTTTTCCGATGTAGGGCTCTACCGTAGCCACAGCCTCTCCGTCGCCACCGAACTCCCAGAACACCTGTCCCTTCACGGGAGCAACGATGGCATCGGCCTTGGCGTGCTTGAAGGCAGCAAGCTCTTCTGGCGATAGCTGCGAGCCCATGGCTGCGTCCTTGGCCTTCTGCAGGTCGGCAAGGAAGTTCTTCTTGGCCTGTCCGCTCTTGTAGTTGCGGTACTGTTCGGGGTGCATGGCCAGCTCCCACAGCTCCTCGTCGTCCTGTCCGTAGTCCCATCCGTTCTCGTCCATCTCGCGGCGGAAGTCGTCGAGGGCATTGGGAATGAGCGTGTGCGGGTCGGCAGTGGTGAACTCGCGGCCCTGTTTCTTGGCCAGCTCCACCAACTCGGCATCTATCGTGCCGGGTATCTTGCCGCTCTTGCCCAGTATCATGCCCCACATCGAGTCGTCCATCATCACGAAGCGGCCCTTGCCTTGCTCCATGGTGAGGAGGTTCATCAGTGCAATGTTCTTCACATACTGCGAGAACGGAGTCACCAATGGTGGGTAGCCCACGCGCGGCCATACGTATTCAACCTCGTTGAACAGGCGCACGAGCATATCGTCGGTCGACAGCTCCTCGTCGCCACGCTTGCGGCGTATGTTGTTTATGGTGCCCATGATGCCTCCGAGGTCGGCCATCATCGAGCCCATCATGCCTCCGGGCAGTCCGCAGCCCAGCAAGAGCGACGACATATGCTTGTTGCCGGGGTTGATGAAGTAGCCCAGCCACTCGTCAATGAACTCCTGTGTGAGCGAGCGCGCCTTCATGTAGGCGCTCATATTGATGTCGGGCACGTCGAATCCCTCGTTGCGCAGCATCGACTGCACTGAGATAACGTCGGGATGCACCTTGCCCCACGACAGCGGTTCGATGGCTGTGTCGATGATGTCGGCACCGTTTTCGCACACTTCGAGGATAGATGCCATCGACAGACCGGGTCCGCTGTGGCCGTGATACTCTATGATGATGTCGGGATGCTTGTCCTTTATCAGCTTGGTGAGCTTGCCGAGGAAGGCGGGCTGACCAATGCCGGCCATGTCCTTCAGGCATATTTCCTCGGCACCGGCATCGATAAGCTGGTCGGCAATGGCTGTGTAGTACTCGAGCGTATGCACGGGTGAGGTGGTGATGCAGAGCGTTCCCTGCGGCGTCATGCCTGCCTCCTTGGCCCATCGTATGCTGGGGATGATGTTGCGAACGTCGTTCAGACCGTCGAAGATACGGGGTATGTCAACGCCCTGTGCGTGCTTCACCTTATACATCAGCTGGCGAACGTCGTCGGGCACGGGGTACATACGCAGCGCGTTGAGGCCGCGGTCGAGCATATGGGTCTTGATGCCCACCTCGTTGAAAGGCTTGCAGAAGGCGCGCACCGCCTCGTTGGGATTTTCGCCGGCAAGCAGGTTCACCTGCTCGAAGGCACCGCCGTTGGTCTCAACGCGGGCAAAGCATCCCATCTCGATTATCACTGGGGCTATGCGTTCGAGCTGAGCCTTCAGCGGCTGAAACTTTCCCGAACTCTGCCACATATCTCTATATACGAGACTGAACTGGATTTTCTTTTTCATCAATAAGCGTTTTTATAATGTTTCAGTAATATCCATGTTGCGATTTTTACCCGGCAAAGGTAGACAAAATAATCTACACCGACAGTATTGTTATTCATTTTTAACCTTACGGGGCTGTTTTATTGATGTATTTGGGCTGCCGTTGTGGCCTTTGCCGACTATAAAATCGTAGAAAAAGGCTTTTTGTGGATATTTATTGCTACTTTTGCACGGACTTAATCACACACTTGCGATATGGCAATCAAATCATTCAGGCTTCTTCTTCTGGCTGCTGCCGTGGTGCTGTGCGGATGCAGCAGCGACGGCAATCAGCAGGCCACGCACGGCAACGGCAACGAAGTGCCGGCACCGGGCGACAAGTTTATCTACGGACTGGCGTGCGACGGATGCTCCGACACGGCTGTGGTCTTTCTGCCTGCCGACTGCAGCGACCCCGTGACTTACAACATAATCGAGGCTGCGCGCAACCATAAGGTGTTCGGAACACCTGCCATCGGCGACTGGATAGCGGTGCTCGTCAACCCCAAGAACCCCCACGAGGCTCTCGAGGTGATTGACCTCGATATGCTGAAAGGCACCTGGACATATCAGGTGATACCCACGTTGAAGGAAAACGCACTGAAAAGCAAGGGCGAGATAACAGCCGAACTGACCGACTCGATGAAGGCTCTGCTCTTCGTGCCGCGCGAATATGGCTTCACTCTGAAGCGCCAGTATCAGGCCAGTTCGGTGGGAGCGGTCTACCGTGGAAACAGTCTCGACCATGAGTCGCTCGTCGAATATCCACCCGTGGTGCGCTATACGGGGTGGACAATCTTCAACGGCAAGCTCATTCTTCGTGGCGATACGCTCGACAAGACGCGCCACAGGCTGCCCGAGCGAAGCGTGCGCAGGGACACCATGGAGCTGGTCTTCCTCTCTGCCGACAGCCTCGCACTCAAGCACAAAGGTGTGGTAACAGGCTATCACAGGCAGATAAATGCTGTCGAGGCCAACCGAAAGGCTTCTGAGGCTGCCAAGAAGCAGGCCGAGAACGACACCATCAGGAAGTGACCTCCGAGGTCTCCGACAGTTGCGGAATATCCTTGCAGTGATATGATAGATACTCGCGTATTTGCCGCCGGATTGTTTTCCGTGCCCAAATACGCGAGTATTTTGCATCCATAAACTCGCTTTTCTATCGCTTTCGGGCTGAAAATGCCTCCGTCCGCACCCCTTTCGGGATGCTCCGTCAGGCCGTAACTTTTCTCCAGCAGCCCCGGAGCTTTGTTACAGCTGCTTTGTAACAATGCTCCAGGATAGCTGTAACAAAGCTCCGGGGCTGTTGGAAGAAGTTTACGGAGCGGTTGGGAAAAACTTGCCGTGGAGTTGCTGTGTGGCAGCTTGCCGTCAGGCCTCCCTAACCCCAAAGCAAAAGCCCCCTCTCGCCTAAAAAACTCACTGCAGGCTTGTGCCTTTCGTTTTTTTTCTTTTACTTTGCACTTGGAGAAAAAGCCGATGACGATAGCGTGGGCTTCGCTCTCCTTGTTATATATAGTAATGAAGACAGCCATAAAGACCATACTCTGGGTTGTGCTGGTGCCCGTGGCGCTGGTTCTGCTGCTTGCGGTGCTCATCTATCTGCCCCCCGTGCAGCAGTGGGCTGCCGAGAGTGTGGCCTCGTATGTGAGCCGCACCACCGGCATGACCGCCCGCGTGGGCAAGGTACGGCTGCGCTTCCCCCTCGACCTGCAGCTCGACAGCTTCCTGCTCGTGAAGAAACCACCCACAGGAAGCCTTCAGCCAGGCGACACCATAGCCGACTTGGAGAGCCTCGTGGCCGACGTGTCGCTGCTGCCGCTGCTGAAGAGTCAGGTTGAGGTGAACTCACTGGAACTCAACAACGGCAAGGTGAACACCCAGGACCTGATAGCCTCCGTAGCCATCAGTGGTAGGGTGGGGCGCCTCTACGTAGTGAGCCGCGGCATAGACCTGCGTGGCGAGCACGTCACCGTGGACCGGGCGCAGATCGACAACTCGCTTATCGACGTGGCCCTGCGCGACAGCGTGCCCCCCGACACCACCGAGAGCAAGGCCGACTGGAAGATAGACCTGCGGCAGGTCAGTGCCCGCAACACCAAGTTTGCGCTGCATCTGCCCGGCGACAGCATGACCGTGAAGACCGACTTCGCCCGTCTGCGTGTCGACGACACGCGCCTGCTGCTGCGCGATGGGCACTACAGCGTGGCATCCGTTGACTGGCAGGGCGGTTCGCTGGCCTACGACCGGCCATACGCCAAGCCCCAGCGCGGCTTCGACGGCAATCACATACACCTCACCGACCTGCACCTGAGGGCCGACTCGTTCTACTTTGCCGCACCCAACCTGTCGCTTGCCATACGCGAGGCCTCGTTTGCCGAGCAGAGCGGACTCACGGCAAAGCACCTCACCACGCATTTCACCATGGACGACAAGCGTCTGCACCTGCCCGACCTCGACCTCACCACCACCCGCAGCCGCGCCAAGGCTGACTTCGAGATGGAGCTCAACGCCTTCGACGACCATAACCCGGGTCGCTTCTACGTCACCGTGGACGGAGCTTTCGGCCTGGGCGACATACAACGCTTTGTCACCGACCTGCCCCGACCTGTCGTTGCCCACTGGCCCAACCGCCAGCTTGCCGTGAAAGGCAAGGCCGAGGGCAACCTGCAATACCTCACGCTGCGTGACCTCAACGCCGAGCTGCCCACCGTGGCGCGCCTGAGCGGTTCGGGATTCATAGCCAATCTCACTGAGCCGTCGCGTATGCGTGCCAACCTGCGACTGAAAGGGCGCAGCGATAACCTGCAGATGGTGGCCTCGATGATGCCTGCCGACGTGGCTAAGCAGGTGAACCTGCCGCGCGGCATCGACATCGACGGCACCTTCAAGGTCAACGGCAGCACCTATGATGCCGACTTCCTGATGGCCCACGGAGGCGGCACGGTGCGCGCACTTGCCAACATCGACACCCGCACCATGGCCTACCGCCTCACCGCCAAGGCCCGCAACTTGCAGCTTCAACACTTCCTGCCCACGATGGGAGTGGGCCCCTTCAGCGGCGAGATAAGCCTGAACGGACGCGGCACCGACCCCTTTAGCCCCTCTACGGGCATCACCCTGAACACCAGGATAGACCGCTTCAGCTATGCCGGCTACACCCTCGACGGACTGGGAGGCGACATCACCCTTGGCAAGGGACACATCCATGCACGCATCAACAGCACCAACCCCATGTTTGGAGGCCGCTTCACCGTTGACGGCACACTCTCGGAGAAGCTTGTCGACGTACATCTGAAAGGACTGCTGAGCCATATTGACCTGCGGCGGCTGGGTATCATTGACCGAAACTACACCGTCAGCACCGATGCCGACCTGCACCTGCGCTCCGACATGAAGCAGAGCCACTCCGTGAGCGGTCATGTGGGCGACTTCTTCCTGCACGAGAGCATCGGCAGTCAGCGTAAGCTGCTGGCACAGGGCGACTTCGACATCGACTTCGCCATGCGTCCCAAGGCTATGAACGCCCACTTCGACGGCATGATGCGCAAGGTGGACTTCCACGGAATGGGCTTGGCCGACAATCCTTTCATGGCCTCGTTCGGTGCCAACCTGCTCATGGAGAGCAACCTCGACGACTACTACCGCGCCGAAGGCAAGCTGTGTAACCTCGCCGTGAGCGAGAAAGACCGCAGCTACCGACCCGGCGACCTCGACCTTGACGTGCTGACACGGCGCGACACAACCCACGCAGCGGTGCAGAGCGGCGACCTCGCCCTCGACCTGTCGACCAGCGGCGGCTACAAACAGCTGCTCGGACAGACCGACCGCCTCACCTCCACCTTGCAGAAGCAGATAGCCAACAAGCTGATAGACCAGCGGCAGCTGTGGCAGCACCTGCCCAACGGCCACCTGAGCCTGCGCACGGGAGCCAACAACCTGCTTGCCACCATGCTCCGCCAGATGGGATGCAGCTTCGGCAAGGCGCAGATGGACTTCACCTTCTCGCCACAGACGGGACTCAACGGCACGGGACAGATAGGCTCGCTCGTCGTCACCGACGACAGTATACGCCTCGACAGCGTGGCACTGACCCTGAACTCCGACAACGACAAGCTGCGCTACAAGCTGCGCGTGGCCAACAATGCCCGCAACGCATACCCCATAACCGCCAACCTCGACGGCAGCCTCTACGAGAAAGGGCTGCTGGCCAACCTCGATGTGGCCGATGCTGCGGGCAAGACAGCCCTCGACCTCGGAGTGAGCGCAGCCCTCGAAGAGCGCGGACGACGCATTAAAGTGGTGTCGGACAAGGCCGTGCTGGGCTACAAGACGTTCGACGTGAACCCCGACAACTACGTCTTCATAGGCGACGACAACCGCGTGAGCGGACAGATGAAGCTCATTGCCGCCGACGGCGCGGGCTTGCACATCTACACCGACGACGAGGACATGACCTCGTTGCAGAACGTCACGCTCAGCGTGAACCGCTTCGAGCTTGGCGAGCTGACCTCGGTGATACCATTCGCACCGCGAGTGTCGGGTCTGCTCGACGGCGACTTCCACCTCATACAGGCCGAGAACAGCATGACCGTGTCGAGCGACATGACGGTGAGAAACATGATTTACGAAGGCAACAAGATGGGCAACGTGGGCACGCAGCTCGTCTACATACCGCGCAGCGACGGCTCGCACTACGTGGATGCGCTCATAATGAAAGACGACATCGAGGTGGGCACGCTCACGGGTGTGTATAAGTCGGAAGGCGAAGGCCACCTCGACGGCCACTTCGACATGACGAAGTTCCCCCTGAGCTACATCAACGGCTTCGTGCCCGACCGCATCGTTGGCCTGCGCGGTACCGGCGACGGCAAGCTGAGCGTGAGCGGACCTCTGAGCAAGCTCGATATTGACGGCAAGCTGATGCTCGACTCCGCCTACATCTTCAGCGAACCCTACGGTGTGGAGATGCGTTTCGCCGACAAACCGCTGAGCATCACCGACAGCAAAGTGCTGTTCGACGAGTTCGTTCTCTATGCCAACAACGGCAGCCCGATGAAGATTACCGGCAACTTAGACTTCTCGGACATGGACCGCATGACCATGAACATGACCATGCGGGCACGTGACTTCCTGCTCATTGATGCCAAGGAGAACATCCGCAGCCAAGCCTACGGCAAGGCGTATGTCAACTTCTTCGCCCGTATGCAGGGCCCGCTGAGCGAGCTCAATATGCGTGGCAGGCTCGACGTGCTGGGCAAAACCGACATGACATACGTGCTGCGCGAGTCGGCACTGGTCACTGACAACCAGATGGACGAGCTCGTGAAGTTCGTAGACCTTAACGACAGCACTGCCAACACGGTGGTGGCGCGTCCCGACATCTCCGGTTTCAAGATGGACCTGAGCCTGAACATCGACGAGGCGGCACATATAGTGTGTGCGCTCAACGCCGACCACTCTAACTATATCGACCTGATAGGCGGCGGCACGCTGCGCATGAGCTACGATCCCACCAACAGCGTGCAGATGCAAGGCCGCTATACGCTCAACAGCGGCGAGATGAAGTATGCGCTGCCGGTGATTCCGCTGCGCACGTTCAACATACAGCGAGGCAGCTACATAGAGTTTACAGGCGACGTGATGGACCCGAGGCTTAACATTACAGCCATGGAGAGCCTGCGGGCGAACGTTGCCGACGGAACGTCGTCGGGCAAGATAGTGACCTTCAACTGCGGAGTGAACATTACCGAGACACTGTCGAAGCCGCAGATACAGTTCATCATAGAAGCGCCCGAGGATATGCAGGTGCAGAACGAGCTCAACACCAAGAGCATCGAGGAGCGCGGAAAGCTTGCTGTGTCGATGCTTGCCTCGGGAATGTATCTCGACGAGAGCACGGCCACCGCAAACTCGGCGATGAACGGTGCGCTGGCATCGTTCATGCAGAGCGAGATAAACAACATCACGGGCAATGCGCTTCGCTCGATGGGTCTGGACCTGTCGGCCAACATGGAGTCGGCAACCGATGCGACAGGAGCATTGCACACCGACTACACTTTCAAGTTCTCGAAGCGGCTGTGGAACAACCGCCTGCGCATAATCATGGGCGGCAGGGTCTCTACCGGCTCCTCCGTGGAGCAGAGCAACGGAGCCTTCTTCGACAACTTCTCGCTGGAATACCGCCTCAACTCGCGAGAGACGCAATACCTGAAGCTGTTCTACGAGCGCGACTCCTACGACTGGCTGGAAGGCAACGTGAGCGAGTACGGCGCGGGCTTCATGTGGCGGCGCAAACTGAGCAGGCTGATAGACATTTTCAATTTCAAGTCTTCCTCGCAGCAGCAGTATGCCCCACGCCCCATACAGGGCGACTCGGCAGCAGCTCAGAGAGCTGACAGTAGCCGGCATCAACAGCCGTCGGCAGCCCCCGTGCGGCAAGAGACGCACACAAACCGATAACCGAACAACAAGATGGAAAAGCATCCCGACAACAGCATAAGACCCTTGCCCAGACTGTTCCGCCGCCTTGCAGCAGGCATCGTGGCGGTGGTGCTGATGGTGGCAGTGGCTGCCTGCTCGACCACGAGCGCGCTGCCCGACGGCGAGAAGCTCTTCATAGGACTCAAGCCCACACAATACACCAACTACGAGAAGAACGACCACTTCGCGCAGACTAAGGAAGAGATGGACGTGGTGCTGGCTACCAAGCCCAACGGCTCGCTCTTCGGTAGCTCGAGCATCCGCTCGCCGCTGCCCATCGGCCTGTGGATATGGAACGCTTTCTCGCGCGACAGCACCGGCTTCTCGCGCTGGATGGTAAAGGCTTTCGGCAAGCAGCCCGTGCTAATGAGCAAGGTCAATCCGCAGCTCCATGCCCTCGTGGGCGAGAACACGCTGAAGAAACGCGGCTATTTCGACGGAAAGGTGGACTTCGACATCATCGACCAGAAGCATCCCAAGAAGCAGAAGGTGGCCTACAGCGTTGACCTGGGCCGCCTGTGGACCCTCGACAGCATAAGCTACCACAACTTCCCGGCATCGACCGACAGCCTCATGGAGGCCAACATGGACGAGACCTACCTGCACCGGGGCGACCCCTTCGACGTGGCAGCACTCGAAAACGAACGCCAGCGCATAGCGCAGCTCTTTCGCGACAACGGCTACTACTTCTATGAAAAGAACTACAGCTCGTTTCTCGCCGACACGCTGGAGAACAAAGGCAAGGTGAGGTTGCAGCTGCACGTGGCCAACAACCTGGACAAACGCGCCCTGCGCCAGTGGAAGATAGGTAAGGTGGACATCAGCCTGCGCAACCGCATGGGCGAGCAGCTCGACAGCGTGAGGCATTTCCGCCACTACAAGAACTTCTCGCTCTACTATAACGGCAAGCGCCCGCCGATAAGGATGGCTGCCTTCCTCAACGGAATGAAGCTGCGTTCGGGCCAGCTCTACAATCAGAGCACCGTCCAGGAGTCGCTCAAGAAGCTCTCTGCCACGGGACTTTTCACGCGCACGAACTTCACTTTCACCCCTCGCGACACCACTGACAGCTGCCGCACCCTGGACTTGAAGCTCGACTGCACCTTCGACAAACCCTACGACTTTTATGTTGAGGCTTATGCCAAAGGCAAGACCAGCGGCAAGCTGGGCCCCGAGATTATCGTCGGCCTCACGCGGCGCAATGCGTTCCGTGGTGGCGAGCTGCTCAACGTGAACGTCCACGGCTCGTATGAATGGCAGACGGGCCATTCTGCCGAGGGCTCGAAGACGAAGCTGAACTCCTACAGCTATGGAGCAGAGGTGTCGCTGACCTTCCCGAGGATATTCAATCCGCTGCGTATGTCGCTCAGGAAACGCATAGCCCGCGCCCGGAAGAAAGGAAAGACCGTGAGCAGGCGGCGAGTGCGCTATTTCGATACGCCCACAACGACCATCAAGGCATCGACAAACGTGGTGAACCGTCCAGAATACTTCAAGCGCCATGCTGTGACGGGCGAGCTCAGATACAACTGGCGCACCTCCGAACAGTCGTCGTTCGAGTTCTCTCCGCTCACGCTCACCTATGAATATAATACCAATGTCACAGACAAATATATAGATTTGCTGATAGAGCATCCCTATCTCGCCACTACGATGAACAACCGCTTCATACCCAAGATGAGTTTTTCGTATTCATATCACAGCCCAGCAAACTACCGCAACCCCATCAGCTGGTGGACCACGGTGAGCGAGTCGGCCAACCTGCTGTCGCTCGGCTATATGGTGGCAGGCAGGAAATGGAGCGAACACGGGAAGGAGATGTTCAAGAACCCGTATGCCCAGTTCCTGAAGATAGAGACCAACCTGACGAAGATATGGTCGATAGGCGAGAAGTCGACGTTGGCAGCCCACGTGGGAGGAGGCGTCATCTGGAGCTACGGCAACTCCACATTCTCACCCTATTCGGAGCAGTTCTACGTGGGTGGAGCCAACAGCATCCGAGCCTTCAACGCACGCGCGATAGGTCCCGGCAAGTATAAGTCGGAGAAAAAGACGTGGAGCTACGTGGAGCAAGTGGGCGACGTGAAGTTCCAGGCCAACCTGGAGTATCGCCCGCACCTCGTGGGCAGCCTCTATGGAGCATTGTTCCTCGATGTTGGCAACGTGTGGCTGCTCGACAACTACATGGAACAGGACGACACCAGCTTCAAGTTTGGCGATATGTTCAAGCAAATGGCCGTGGGAACAGGCATCGGCCTGCGCTACGACGTGGGCTTCTTCATCCTCCGTCTTGACTGGGGTATCGGTCTGCACGTGCCCTACGAGACCGGGCGCAGCGGCTTCTACAACATCAGGCACTTCAAGGATGCCCAGGCATTGCACCTTGCCATAGGCCTGCCATTCTAACAGTTGTGAGGCAGAACAAAGCGTTAACGTTTCGTAAAAAGTCGTTTCAAACGACTAATTTTGCTACATTTGCACATCCTATGCAGTTGCGCAGGCAACTAAATGTTAACTAACATATAAATAAAATTATTATGAAACCTACACTTTTCCTACTCGCTGCCGGTATGGGCAGCCGTTATGGAGGTCTGAAACAGCTTGACGGACTCGGCCCCAATGGTGAAACAATCATGGACTACTCAATCTACGATGCCATACAGGCCGGCTTCGGCAAGGTGGTATGGGTGATTCGCAAGGATTTCGAGCAGCAGTTCCGCGAGCAGATACTATCGAAATATGAAGACAAGATACCATGCGAGCTCTGTTTCCAGGGACTCGACGCACTGCCCGAGGGCTTCTTGGTCCCCGAAGGTAGGGTTAAGCCATGGGGCACCAATCATGCCGTGCTCATGGGCAAGGACGTTATCAAGGAGCCATTCTGCGTGATTAACTGCGACGACTTCTACAATCGTGATGCCTTCATGGTTATCGGCAAGTTCCTGAGTAGCCTGCCCGAGGGAGCCACCAACCAGTATGCTATGGTGGGCTTCCGCGTTGGCAACACGCTGAGCGAGAACGGAACCGTGGCACGCGGCATCTGCTCTACCGACGATGCTGGCAACCTGACCACCGTGGTTGAGCGCACCGAGATACAGCGCGTTGACGGCCCGGTATGCTATAAGGACGAGAAGGGCGAGTGGGTAGCCATCGACGACAACACTCCCGTCAGCATGAATATGTGGGGATTCACTCCCGACTACTTCCAGCACAGCGAAGCCTACTTCCGCGAGTTCCTCAGCGACCCGAAGAACATGGAGAACCTGAAAGCCGAGTTCTTCATTCCGCTCATGGTGAACAAGCTTATCAACGAGCGCACCGCCACCGTAAAGGTGCTCGACACCACGAGCAAGTGGTTCGGAGTGACCTACGCTGCCGACCGCGACGATGTAGTGGCACGCATCCAACGCCTCATCGACGAGGGCGTTTATCCCAACAAGCTGTTCTGATACCGCTTGAACAACCTGTAACTTGATTTATGAACTCACTGGAAACCAATAACCTTTTCCTGTTATCCACCGAAGAGTTGTCGAAGCTTGAAGAATTGCTCGACAACTCTTCGCACGTAGTAATCTGTTGCCACAAGTCGCCCGACGGCGACGCTGTGGGGTCGTCGCTGGCCTGGGCCAGTTACCTCGTTCAGCGCGGCAAGGAGGTGGCAGTGGTGCTGCCCGATGCCGCACCCGATTTTCTGCATTGGCTGCCGGGCTTTCAGCAAGTGAAGCGCTACGACAAGGCTCAGCAGGACGTGCAAGACCTGTTCGACAAGGCCGACCTCGTGTGTTGCCTCGACTTCAACACCACTTCACGCACCGAATATATGCAGAAAACGCTCGACGGCTGCACCGCGCCAAGGCTTGTCATCGACCATCATCTGGCTCCAGACATAGCATCCGAGCTCACCGTCTCGCACCCTGAGCTGAGCAGCACCAGTGAGATGGTGTTCAGGCTGATATGCCAGTTAGGAGGCTACGAGGCCATGACGACCCAGTGTGCCACAGCCATCTACTGCGGAATGATGACCGACACCGGCTCGTTTGCCTACAACAGCAACTCGCCGCAGATATATTTCATCATCGGAATGTTGATAGAGAAAGGTATCAACAAGGATTTGATTTACAATCGCGTCTACCATACGCTCAGCCGGCAGTGCCTCCGCCTGCGCTCGTATGTCATCTACCGCAAGATGAAGGTGGTAGAGAAGCTCAAGGCAAGCTACTTCACCATCACCAAGGACGAGATGGCGCGCTTCCGCTTCAAGAAAGGCGATGCCGAAGGACTGGTCAACGAGCCGCTGCGCATACGGGGAATGAAGCTGTCGATCTCGCTTCGCGAGGACACCGAGCACCCTAATCTGGTGCTGGTGAGCCTACGTTCGTCGTGCGGCTTCCACTGCGAGAAGATGGCGCGCGAGTTCTTCAACGGCGGCGGACACGAGGATGCTGCCGGCGGAAAACTTTTCTGTTCGATCGAGGAAGCCGAGCAGGTGGCCCTGAAAGCCATTCTGAGCTATAAGGAGCAGTTGGCATGACGGTTGTGGGGGGATGCAGACTGTAGAAATGTCCCTCTGGTGCCACGCGGCCAACTGTTAACTATTTGCCATAAACCTAAAAAACAACAAACGGCGGCTCTCAGTCTGAATCTTTTTTACTAACTTTGCCGCCGATATTTGACACCAGACTGTTAATAGCTTATAGTAAAGGTGCCCTCAATCACACCAATTTCCAAATAGAAGAAATGAAACAAACCAAGTTCTTTCTTGTTGCAGCAGCCTTTCTGCTGATACTTTCAGCCTGTAATAAAGGTGAGACTTATGCCGACCAAAAGGATCGCGAGCGCAACGCCGTCTACAATTTCATCCTTGCGCGAGGCATCAACGTTATCAGCGAACAGCAGTTCATAGACCAAGGCTACACCACCGACGTGAGCCACAACCAGTATGTGCTGTTCCCTACCACCGGCGTTTATCTACAGATAGTAAGCAAAGGATGCGGCAAGAAAATAGATAAAGGCGAGTCGGCAACCGTGCTGTGCCGTTTCACGGAGTACAACATCCTCGGCGACTCGGTGCAGCTCTCAAACAACGCGCTCGATTGGTCGGCCATTGCCGACAAGATGTCGGTCAGCAACACCAGCGGAACCTTCACGGCATCGTTTGATGCCGGGTCGAGCCTGATGTATAGAAGATACAAGAACACGTCGGTGCCGAGCGGCTGGCTCGTGCCGTTTTCATATATCAACGTAGGCCGCCCGGAGAAAGAAACCGACGAGCTGGCAAAGGTGAACATCATCGTGCCCCACACGCAAGGCCACTACTATGCAAGCACCGGGGTGTATCCATGCCACTACGAGATAACCTACGAGCGAGGACTGTAGGTCAATGCATAATTGATAATGCATAATTGATAATGTATAATGCATAATTGATAATTGGGGCAACTGCCATTGGGCGGTGCTTCAATCCCAAACAGCAACAACCAAACAACAATAGCAACATGACACTGATTAAATCAATCTCCGGCATCCGCGGTACCATAGGCGGAAGGGCCGGCGACACCCTTAATCCGTTAGACATAGTGAAGTTCACGTCGGCTTACGCCACCTTCATACGCCAGAACGGAGGCAACGGTAGCAAGGCAGAGTTCAACCAGTTCCGCCCTACCATCGTCGTAGGACGCGACGCGCGTCTCTCGGGAGTGATGGTAGACGATATTGTCTGTGGCACTCTCATGGGCATGGGCTACGATGTGGTGAACATCGGACTGGCCACAACGCCCACCACTGAGCTTGCCGTCACCACGCTTGGAGCCGACGGTGGCATCATCATCACAGCCAGCCACAACCCCCGTCAGTGGAATGCGCTGAAGCTGCTCAACAGCAATGGCGAGTTCCTCACGGCTAAAGACGGCGCTCAGGTGCTCGACATTGCCGAGCGCGAGGACTTCAGCTATGCGCCGGTTGACGAACTGGGACACCTTATCAACTGCGACGAGGCCGACTTGTGGCACATCGAAGATGTGCTCGGCCTTGAGCTGGTAGATGCGGAAGCAGTGAAGAAGGCTGGCTTCAAGGTGTGTGTGGATGCCATCAACTCTGTCGGAGGAATCATTCTGCCGCAGCTACTCGACCGTCTCGGCGTGGAATACAAAGTGCTCAACGGAGAACCAACAGGCGACTTCGCACATAATCCGGAGCCGCTCGAGAAGAACCTCACGGGCATCATGGACGAGATGCGCAGCGGACAGTACGACCTCGGTATCGTGGTTGACCCCGACGTAGACCGTCTGGCCTTCATCTGCGAGGACGGAAAGATGTTCGGCGAGGAATATACGCTTGTCAGCGTTGCCGACTATGTGCTCTCACACACTCCCGGCAACACCGTCAGCAACCTCTCATCGACGCGTGCGCTGCGTGACGTCACTGAGCGCCACGGCGGACAGTACACAGCTTCGGCTGTGGGCGAGGTCAACGTGACCACCATGATGAAGCAGGTGGGAGCCGTGATTGGCGGCGAAGGCAACGGTGGAGTAATCTATCCCGAGTGTCACTATGGCCGCGATGCCCTTGTAGGCATAGCTCTCTTCCTGAGCAATATGGCGCAGAAGGGCAAGAAGGCCAGTGAGCTGCGTGCTGAATATCCTGACTACTCGATAGCCAAGAACCGCATTGACCTCACCCCCGACACCGACATTGATGCCATCCTCGGCAAGGTGAAGGAAATCTATAGCAACGAGAAGATCACAGACATCGACGGCGTGAAGATCGACTTCGCCGACAAGTGGGTACACCTGCGCAAGTCGAACACCGAGCCTATCATCCGCGTCTACAGCGAAGCTGCCACCATGGAGGCTGCCGATGAGCTCGGAAAGCAGGTGATGCAGGTGGTTTACGATATGCAATAGCTATCCCTTACGCAATATCAGAATCCCGTTCCCAGTGATCACTTCCAGGGCAATGCCCTGAGGATTGCTGGACATAGTTCACAATCATCGTCCTGAAAGGGCAAAAGAACTGCCAGAGAGTAGTGCTTTTGTCCTTTCAGGGTGTTTATCTTTGCAATCTTCTGAACCACGGGTGTTGCCCTGGGCTATTGTGTCAATGCATATTTCGGGGCGAAAATCTCAGTTTCACTGAATTGCGACAAGGCAATGAATGTAAAATAAAATTGCCTGAAAAAGAGGTTCCCGAAACTGTTGTTTCAGGACAGAAACGGCCTCTTTGCAGGTCTGGGAAAGCCCTCTTCTGCCACCTTTATTCCCAAATTCTTGATAAAAGGGTAGCCCAACATGGTTCATTCAGCACTTTTTACACCCTATTTCCGATATTTCATGCTTCCAGGAAGCCAGCCTGGGCCATTCCTTTCACCGGCAATCCGCCGTTTCACCAACCGTTTCCGAGCGGTTGCTGTGGCCCTTGGCAAATGGGCGCAATCAGCCTGCTGCCAAGCCATGGCCCCTGGAAGCCCCATGCACACAGGCAAACCGCAAATTACAGCCGCCCCCGTAAACTTTCTCCAAGGCAGCCGGAGCAACGCTACAGGGCTGCTGTAACATTACTACAACTATCCCGTAACAATGCTCCAAGGCTCCCGGAGAAACCTTACAGCCCCCTCCGTAATATTCTATATGGCAGTCCGCCCTTTTTATTTCAACCAATTACTGTTCAAAAAAGGAAGTCAAAAGGCCGCAAAATACTCGCATTTTTCTGCCTGTAATCACTTTTCCTTTCATTTAAACGAGTATTTAAACGGTCGTTGTAAGGATATTTGGCAATCGAAGTTCCAAACCAGCTTAATAGCAATGATGCACCATCGTGCCTTTGCTTTTGTCAAGTTGGTATATGATTAGTTTGGGAAGTGATGGCGTATTAAAAGTGAGATATGTTTGTTTTTCGTCCATTTTGCGCATCAATGTGCGGATTTTCAAGTACCTGCAATGAGCACCCTAAATGTTCAGGCGGATTTGTAATCCGCCTGCAACGAGCACCCTAAATGTTCAGGCGGATTTGTAATCCGCCTGTAGCGGGCATCCTAAATGTTCAGGCGGATTTGCAATCCGCCTGCATCTGGCACCCTAAATGTTCAGGCGGATTTGCAATCCGCCTGCAATGTGTATAAGGATTTGTAATCCGGCACTCCTGTTCCTTCTTCTCTTCTGTTTTTTATTCCGTATTTCTTTTTTTCGGATTATAAATCCTTATATTCGATGATGCCGGATTTCAAATCCAGCATAACGCTTAGCTTTTTCCCCCATGTTCAGGCGGATTTGCAATCCGCCTGCATCTGGCATCCAAAAATGTTCAGGCGGATTTGTAATCCGCCTGCAATGTGTATAAGGATTTGTAATCCGGCTCTTCTGTTCCTTCTTCTTCTCTGTTTTTTATTCTGTATTTCTTTTTCCCGGATTATAAATCCTTATATTCGATGATGCCGGATTTCAAATCCGGCATAACGCTTAGCTAAAAAAGTTCAGGCAGATTTCAAATCCGGCATAGCGTTTAGCTAAAAATGTTCAAGCAGATTTCAACTCCGGCATAACGTTTAGCTAAAAATGTTCAGGCAGATTTCAACTCCGGCATAACGCTTAGTTAAAAAAGTTCAAGCAGATTTCAAATTCTGCCTAACTGTAAGTCCCGCTATTCCTGCTTCATCAGCCGCTCTTCGGCCAGTTTCTCGTACTTCGTTCCGGGCTGTCCGTAGTTGGCGTAGGGCCAGATGCTTATGCCGCCGCGCGGCGTGAAAAGCCCCATCACCTCAAGATATTTGGGTTCGAGCAGCTTCACGAGATCCTTCATGATGATGTTCACGCAGTCTTCGTGGAAGTCGCCGTGGTTGCGGAAGCTGAACAGATAGAGCTTCAGACTCTTGCTTTCCACCATCTTCACAGCCGGTATGTAGGATATGCGTATCTCCGCAAAGTCTGGCTGCCCGGTGATGGGGCACAGCGTAGTGAACTCCGGGCAGTTGAAGCGCACCCAGTAGTCGTTTCCTTGATGCTTGTTCTCGAACCATTCCAGCACCTCGGGCGCATAGTCGTCGCGGTATTGTGTGTCGCCGCCCAGTGTCTTGAGCTCTTCTCTCTCTCTCTTATCCATGTTATTCATTATCCATTATCCATTATCCACTATCCATTAAAACTAAAAGTCCTCCCTGACAAAGTCCAGAGCCTCGCGTATCATCTCCTCGTCGATGGTCTGGTCGATGCGCAGCTGTCCTATTCCTGCGAGCAAGGTGACGTTGATGTCAGTGCCGCGGTTCTTCTTGTCGTGGCGCATCAGTGCGATGATGTTGTCGTAGTCGTCGCAGGTTATGGGCAGGTTGCCGTAGTGCTGGCGTATGAAGCTCACCGTCTGGCGCATCTGTTCGGTGGGGAAGCCGCACTTCACCACCGAGAGATATAGCTCGGCAATCAGTCCGAAGGCCACTGCATAGCCGTGGAGCAGCGGTTCGCGACCGTGCTCCTTGGTTTTTGTGCCCTGCTCCTCGAAGCCGTAGCTCCACGACTCAAAGGCGTGTCCGAAGGTGTGTCCCAGGTTCAGGGCCTTGCGCAGACCCTTCTCGTGCGGGTCGGCAGCCACTACCTGTTCCTTCACGCGCACCGAGTCGGCAACCATCCGTTGCAGGCGCTGCCACACGGTGTGCTCTCCGGCAATGTCGAAGGTGGTCAGTTCGGCCCACATCTGTTCGTTGGCAATCAGTCCGTGCTTGAGCATCTCGGCATAGCCGCTGAGAAGGTTGGCCTTGTCGAGGGTCGAGAGGAAGTCGGCATTGAGTATGACGAACTTGCTGTCGCTGAACACGCCCACCTCGTTTTTCAGTCCGCCGAAGTTTATGCCCGTCTTTCCGCCCACGCTTGCGTCGACCATTGCGAGCAGCGTGGTGGGTATGTTGATGAAGTTGATGCCTCGCTTGAATGTTGATGCTGCAAATCCGCCCAGGTCAGTGACCATTCCGCCACCGAGGTTTATCAGGCACGAGTGGCGCGTGGCCCCCCCTTCGCCCAGCTTTTGCCACACGTAGGCCAGCTGTTCGATAGATTTGTTGTCGTCGCCGGCAGGGATAGTGATGATCTGAGCTTGCTTCAGGCCGTAGAAGTTGCTGAGCAAAGGCCAGCATTTGGCATGGGTGTTCTCGTCGGTCAGAACGAAGATGCGGTCGCGTTCGCACTCTACGAGCGCCATGGCAAGGTCGTTCTGGAAGTTCTGTGTGATGATAACTCTCTGCTCCATGATTGTTTCCTCTCTCAATTCGTTTGTTTCATAACTGCTAATAGCTGCCACAAAGTTAAGTATTTAATAAGGTAGTGTGGGGCAAACGGGCTGTTCTTTTAGAGTTTTTTTACAATAAGTGCGAATAAATTGCGCACAACGATATTTCAGTGTGCAACTTTTTTGCTATCTTTGGCGCGTTCCATAAGCGAAGGGCGCACAGTAGCAGCCCGTTTGGAATGACTTCCTTATTATTTCTATGGTGTGGAAGCCAGCAATCAGTGACTTTGAAAACACGGGATTTTTGTATGAACCACCCACTTGTTGGTGGTGAAGTGTATCGGCGTGTTGGCTGAACGAAAAGGGCTTTTGGCTGAAAAACGGCGGGCGGAGTTAAACTTTCAGGAGTGGCGGCAGTCAAAAAGTCTGTATTGAAAACTAAAACGGACGGATAATCTATGAATAGGAAACTGATGACACTGCTCTTGCTGCTCACAGCCACCGTGGCTATGGCGCAGGAAGCCACCGTGAAAGGATGGCTGCAGGACCGCGACACGCGCGAGGGTGTGCCCTTTGTGACGGTGCAGCTGCTGAAAACCGACAGCACATTCGTGACGGGCGGCATCTCGTCGGACAACGGCGAGTTTGCGCTCGAGGGCGTAGAGGCTGGCAAGTATATAGTGAAGTTCACGTCGGTGGGCTACAAGCAGCTCACGCGTAACATCACCGTTGAGGCCGACAAACCCACCGACATGGGCACCATAGAGATGGGCGCCGATGCCGTGATGCTCAAGGGAGCCACCGTAACGGGGCAGGCAGCGAAGGTGGTGCTGCGTGGCGACACCTTCCAGTACAACGCCTCGGCCTATCGTGTGCCGGAGGGTTCAACGCTCGAAGCACTCGTGAAGAAGCTGCCGGGAGCCGAGGTGAGCGACGACGGAACGATAAAAATCAACGGCAAGGAGGTGAAGAAGATACTCGTCGACGGCAAGGAGTTTATGACGGGCGACACCAAGACGGCTCTGAAGAACCTGCCCACGAGCATCGTGGAGCGCGTGAAGGCATATGACCAGCAGAGCGACCTGGCTCGCGTGACGGGTATCGACGACGGCGACGAGCAGACGGTGCTCGACTTCGGAATAAAGCGCGGCATGAACAAGGGGCTCTTCGGCAACGTCACAGCCTCGATAGGCACGCGAGGTCGCTATAGCGAAAAGCTGATGGGTGCCTACTTCAACGACCGCCTGCGCCTGATGCTCGTGGGCGATGCCAACAACGTGAACGACATGGGCTTCGGCGGCGGTCCGCGAGGGGGCTTCGGCCAGAGGCGCGAGGGACTGAACGACTCTAAGATGATAGGTCTGAACATGAACTACGACTACGGCAAGCTGAAGATGGACGGCTCGCTGCGCTGGAACCACCGCAACGGCGACATCTACGCACGCTCGGCCAGCGAGAACTTCGTCAGCACCTCGGGAGCCTTCACCAACAGTCTGTCGCAGAAGTACACCCGTTCAAACTCGTGGGACTTCCGCTACAGACTGGAGTGGACACCCGACTCGATGACCAACATCATGTTCCGCCCTAATGCGCAGATTACCACGAGCGACGGCAAAAGCTGGAGCACGCAGGCATCGTTCAACGAAGACCCGTACAAATACGACGAGTCTCCACTCGAGGAGGCTGCCATAGCCAAGATGAACGAGCTGGGCGTGGTGGTGAACACTCAGAAGACGAAGAGCATCACATACGGTTCGGACAAGAGTGCCGGGGCATCGTTGCAGCTAAACCGCAGGCTAAGCCAGAGCGGACGCAACGTGACGCTGCGCGGAGAAATGAGCCTCAAGGACAGCAAGTCTACCTCGCTGTCGTTGCAGGATGTGCATCTCTACCTGCTCGACAAGAGCTATCAGACAAACCGCTACAACCTGATGCCAACCAAGAGCCACACCTATTCGGTGCAGGCTACCTACAGCGAGCCTATTGCGAGCCGCACCTACCTGCAGTTCAGCTACAAATACACCTACGGCTTCAACAAGAGCGACCGCTCAACCTACGATTTCTCGGACCTGGGCGAGGGATATTTCTCGGGCATCACTCCCGAGTATCGCGGATGGAACAGCTATCTGTCACTGCTGCCGCAGCCGATAGAGACATATAAAGACGACGACCTGAGCCGCTATTCGGAGTATCGCACATACACTCACGATGCCCAGGTGATGCTGCGCATGAACCAGAAGGACTACAGGCTGAACGTGGGAGTGATGCTGCAACCGCAGCATACGCGCTATCAGCAGGACTATCTCGGCACGCATGTCGACATGAAGCGCAATGTGGTGAACTGGAGTCCTACGCTGGACTTCCGCTACAAGATAAGTGCGCAGTCGAACCTGCGACTCAACTATCGCGGAACGACCTCGCAGCCGAGTATGTCGGACCTGCTCGACATTGTGGACGACAGCGACCCGCTGAACGTGAAGATGGGTAATCCGGGACTGAAACCGGCCTTCACCAACCGCCTGCGACTGTTCTACAACACTTATCAGCAGAGCCACCAGCGCGCTATAATGACCTTCCTCAACTACTCCAACACGCGCAACAGCATATCTAATAAGGTGACATACGATGCCGAGACGGGTGGGCGCACCACTCAGCCGGAGAATATCAACGGCAACTGGGACATCAATGCAGCCTTCATGTTCAACACCAGCATCGACAGCGTGGGAGTGTGGAACGTGAACACCTTCACCACCGGTGGCTTCAATCACTATGTGGGCTACCTCAGCCTCGACAAGAACAGCGACTCGCAGAAGAACATCACGAACTCGCTCTCGCTTGGCGAACGCCTTGCGGCAAGCTTCAGAGGCTCGTGGATTGAGGTGGAACTCGACGGTTCGCTGAACTACACTCACTCTAAGAACAAGCTTCAGCAGTCGGCAAACATGAACACATGGCAGTTTGCCTACGGCGGAAACATCAACCTGACGTTGCCTTGGGGAATGACCGTGTCGACCGACCTGCACCAGAACAGCAGGCGAGGCTACAGCGACGCGTCGATGAACACCAATGAGCTGGTGTGGAACGCTCAGATAAGCCAGGGCTTGCTGAGAAACAATGCCCTCACGCTGAGCGTGCAGTTCTACGACATACTGCGCAACCAGAGCAATATCTCGCGAGTAATCAATGCCATGCAGCGCACCGATACCGAGTATAACTCCATCAATTCTTACGTGATGTTCCGTGCGACGTATCAGTTCAACCTCTTCGGAGGCAAAAGTGCCGACAAGCCACGTGGCGACCGTCCCGGCTTCGACCGCGAAGGACCCGGCATGGGGCCGCGCACTGGTGGCGGACAGCGTCCCGGGGGACGTGGCGGCTTCGGTGGCGGCAGGCCCGGCGGTGGCTTCGGGGGAATGTAATGGAATGTTCCGAGGTGAGACGGTTAGGGGTGAGGCGGTTAGAGGTAAGTTCTTCAGCTTATGGCACTATCCTCTAACCGTCTCACCCCTAACAGTCTCCCTTCTTACATCATCTATCGGCAGCTGATAATCTCCTCAATGATGCGAGGGAAATGATCCATTTCCAGCACGTGCTCTTTCGCAGCTATAGTTTCCGGGGTGTCGTCGGACGTGAGTGCAGTCTTCACCTGGGCTATTATCTCTCCGCCGTCGCACACCTCGCTCACCCAGTGCACGGTGAACCCGGTCTCTTTCTCGCCGGCTTTGCATACCGCCTCATGCACATGATGGCCATACATACCCTTGCCGCCGTACTTGGGAAGCAGGGCAGGGTGGATGTTTATCATGCGGTGGTGGAACTCTTTTATCAGGAAATCGGGCACCATGAGCAGAAATCCGGCCAGCACAATGAAGTTAACGTCGTACTGCGAGAGCAGTGCCGACATCTGCTGGTGGCTGTTGAACCCCTCCTTGTTCAGGTAGATGGCAGGCACCCCCAGTCGTTTGGCGCGCTCGAGCGCACCGGCATCGGCCTTGTTGCATAGCACCACGGCGACGCAGATGCTATCGTGGTTGGCAAAATAGCGGATTATGTTCTCGCAGTTGGTGCCACTGCCTGATGCAAAGATGGCGATATTAGTTTTTGTCATGTTGGGAAAGATGTTGTGGTTGTCAGTATTTATGTGATTGTTCTTAGTCTTCGTTGAAGTCAGCATCGTCGAAGTCGAAGCCGAAGAGTGCCGGGTCGATGAAGGCATCGATGGCTCGGCGGTCTTTCTTCGTTGGTCTTCCCGTGCCTCTTGCGCGGTCGACGAAACCGCTGATGCGGCTCATCTCCAGCAGCTCATACTGGCTTGGGTCGGTCACGTTCTCGTATATCTCGGGCAGAAGCTTGGCTCCCACGCGCTGCTCTATGGGCTTGAGTATGCGGAACGAGTAGGTGATGGGCGGTTTCTTGACGCTTACCACTTCGCCCGTTTTCAGCAGATGCGACGGCTTAATGGTTATGCCATCCTTGGTGATACGTCCGTTTTTGCAGGCATCGGCAGCTATAGAGCGGGTCTTGAAGATACGCGCAGCCCAGAGCCACTTGTCGGCGCGTGCTGTCTGGACAGCCCCTTCGCCGGACCTCGTGTTAGTGTCGGCTGCCTGATGGTTGCCTTTTGCTGCTTTCTGTCTCATGCTTCAGTTTCCTTTCCGGGGAGTTGGGGCACGGTCTTGCCCACCTTATTATATTGGTTCATGGTAACGTCTATGCCGGCGAGCACGAAGCTGCGTATCACGTCGGTTGCCGTCTCGATGCGCGGTTGCAGCAGTTGCAGCTCGTCGTCGCTGAACTGGCCGAGCACCCAGTCAATCTGATGCCCCTGCTGATATTCGTTTCCGATGCCCATTCTCAGCCGGGCATAGTTTTGTCCTATGAGCTGCTGTATGTGTCCCAGGCCGTTGTGTCCGCCGTTGGAGCCGCCAGCCTTGAGGCGGAAAGCACCCAAAGGCAGAGCCACATCGTCGCTCACGACAAGCAGTCGCTTCTCGTCGATGTTCTCCTTGTTGAGCCAATAGCGCACAGCATTGCCGCTGAGGTTCATAAAAGTGGTGGGCTTGAGCAGGAAGACCTTGCGTCCCTTGATTGACGTTTCGGCTATGAAGCCATAGCGTTTGTCTTCAAAAATAGTATTGGACGCCTTTGCAAAAGCGTCCAATACCATATAACCAGTGTTGTGGCGGGTATTGGCATATTCTGTGCCGGGGTTTCCCAGACCACAAATAAGATATTTGTCCATTTCTTGTATACGTTGTTTTGCCTCGCTGCAATCATGCGGCAAGGCGAGCTACCACGCTTACTTCTCTGCTGTGGCAGCAGCTGCGGCAGAACGAGAGGCACGCGTAGCCTTTACCGAGCATACGATAACCTCTTTCGGAGTGGCTATCTCCAGTCCCTCGAAGCTCAGCTGACCAACCTTGATGCTCTTTCCGAGCTCCAGAGAGGTAACGTCGATGTCGAGCTGCTCGGGGATACGCTTGTAGGGAGCGGTGACATTGATCTTGCGGATAGAGAGGTTCAGCTTGCCACCGTCGCGTACACCCTGTGCCAGACCGTTGAGTTTGACGGGTATTCCGATAGTGATGTCCTTGGTATCGTTGATTTCGTAGAAGTCAACATGGAGCAGTGCGTCGCTTACCGGGTGGAACTGGAGCTCCTTGATGATGGCCTTGCGCACGTTGCCGTCGATGTTGATGTTCACGATATAGATGTTGGGAGTGTAGATTACCTTGCGAAGCTCGGCGTTGCTTACCGAGAAAGCCAGAGCTACGGGCAGTCCGTTCTCATCCTTTGTCTCTCCGTAGAGGTTGCAGGGAACGAGTCCCTCCTTACGCATAAGCTTGGTTGCTTTCTTGCCAACGCTCTCGCGAACCTGGCCGTTGATGCTGATTTCTTTCATGATTTTTGAATTTTGTGTTACTCTAAATTAAGTTGATTGAATGTTGTTTGCCTTAATTCACCATCACACTGGTGCTAAAAAAGCGGTGCAAAGGTAGTAATTATTATTTGGAATGAAAGGAATTGGTCTGAAAAAACTTACTTATCGATATAAAAAAGTGGTTTTCTTGCAGTATTTTATGGAAAAATGCTACCTTTGCAAACAATAAAAATTGGGCTCAAACGGTATTCTTAGGGCCGGAAAAGAGTTTCCGGCAGCTGTTTTGGCGCTGTTGTGTGTCCCACTAATACTATATAAAGACAAGATGATAAACCGAGAATTGATTAGGCTTAAGATAGTTCAGTTGATTTATGCATACTATCAGAACGGCAACCACAACATTGAGAATGCTGAAAAGGAATTGCTTTTCAGCCTTTCCAAAGCCTATGATATGTATAACTATCTGCTTCTGCTCATTGTCTCCGTCACCAAGGAAGAGCAGCATAGAGTAGAGATAGCCACCCAGCGGGCGCGAAGAGAGGGAAAGGAACAGCCCTCGCGCAAGTTCATATTTAATAAGTTTGCGGCGCAGCTCGAGGAAAACCGACAGCTGCTCAACTTTCAGGAAGAGCACAAGCAGACCTGGGCCGACGACATCGAGGTGGTGCGCAAGCTGTGCGACCAGATTGAGCAGAGCGAGATGTATAAGGAATACATGGCTTCCGATGCCGATTCCTATGAGGAAGACCGTGAGTTGTGGCGGAAGATTTACCGCACTCTCATTCAGGACAACGAGGAACTCGATGCCACTTTCGAGGAGAAGAGCCTCTACTGGAACGACGACAAGGAGATAGTAGACACGTTCGTGCTGAAGACCATCAAGCGCTTTGATCCCAAGAACAACGACAAGCAGGAACTGCTGCCCGAGTACAAGGACGTTGAAGACAAGGATTTCGCCTGCCGCCTGTTCCGCGCAACGATACTCAATGCCGACACCTACCAAAAGTATATGAGCGAAGCATCGCGCAACTGGGACTTCTCGCGTCTGGCATACATGGATGTGGTCATCATGCAGATAGCCATAGCAGAGATGCTCACCTTCCCGAACATACCCGTGAGCGTGACTATCAACGAGTATGTTAACCTTGCCAAGCTCTACAGCACACCCAAGAGCAGCGGCTATATCAACGGAATGTTGGATGCCATAGCCCGCCACCTGATACGCACAGGCCAGATGCTCAAGGCTATGGCACCGATTAAGCGCGGCCCAATGGCTGAGGACGACAGCGACAGCACGCCTGCCGACGATGCCGAATGAGCCCCATGACAAGTTAGAAACATTTTTAGAAGAAATAAAAACTACAAATTATGATTTCATTTATCTTGCTTGCAGCACAAGCCCAGCAGGGCGGAGGCATGATGCCCATGCTGCTTATGATGGCTGCCATCTTTGCCATCATGTACTTTTTTATGATTCTTCCGCAGCAGAAAAAGCAGAAGAAGATACGCGAATTTCAGAACTCGCTTGGCGAAGGCGCAAAAGTGATAGTAGGCAACGGCATCTACGGCACCGTGAAGAAGGTTGACGTGGCTACCGGAACCATCGACGTTGAAGTGGCTAAAGGCACTGTTGTCAAGGTTGACAAGAACTTCGTCTTTGCCGACGCGTCCTCGATACAGGCCACACAGGAAAAATAATTCCGCCATGGAAGTCTTCAGCAGATTGCGAAAATACCTTAAAGTCAGAAACTCCTTGCTCCTTATTGTGAACAAGCAGTTTCTGATTTTTTTGTTTTTCCTGATGCTTAGTGCTTCTTTCTGGCTCATTCTGGCTCTCAACGAAACCATGGAACGCGAGCTCTCGGTAGCTCTCCACGTGGGGCGAGTGCCCAGAAATGTGGTTATTCTCGCCGATGTGCCATCGCAGGTGAAGTTTGTCGTACGCGACAAAGGGTTCGTGCTGGCCAACTACATCTATGGCGGAGAGCTGAAGCCTATCAACATTGACTTCCAGAACTATGCCGACGGCAAGGGACGCGCGTCCGTTTCCGGGGCCGACTTGCAGAAGATGGTCTATCAGCAGCTCTACAAGTCGTCGAAGATAGTGTCGATGAAGCCCGACAAGCTCGACCTCAGCTACACCTTCGGAAGTCCGAAGAAAGTGCCAGTGAAGTTCTCGGGCAACATCATCCCAGCCTCGGGCTACTACCTGTCGCACGTTTCCTACAAGCCCGACAGCGTGAAGGTATATGCCCCGCACCCCTTGCTCGACAGCATCACAACCATCTACACCGTCCGCCAGCACATCGGCAACATCAAGGACACGGTGGTGGTGAACGTGCCCTTGCGCAGGATAGCAGGTGCCAAGTGCGAACCGTCGGCCATCACGATGACCCTCTGTCCCGACATCCTTGCCGAGGAAAAGGTCGAGGTGCCCATCGAGGCTATCAACCTGCCAGAAGACAAGATACTACGAACCTTCCCGCAGAAGGTGGAAGTTCACTTCGTTGTGGGAGTCAACCGTCTGCGCACGATGCCCATCAGTCCCGAGACCAAGCAGCTCCTGCCGCGAGGCTTCCATGTCGTGGCCGACTATACCACCATTGCCGACCGACACTCGGACAAATGCCGGATCATGCTCAGTGCCGTTCCCAGCGGAGTGCGTAACGCGAAGCTCGAGACTACCGAAGTAGACTATATTATCGAACAACGCTGATGAAGGTAGCCATAACCGGAGGGATAGGTGCAGGCAAGTCGTATGTGTGCCGTCTGCTCGAGCAGAGGGGCATACGCATCTACGACTGCGACCGCGAGGCCAAGCGGCTGATGCGTTCCTCACGTGACATACGGTCGAAGCTGTGCTCCCTGGTGGGCCCCGACGTCTATCAGGGCAACCAGTTGCAGAAGCGGATACTCGCCGAGTTTCTTCTCGAAAGCGAAGCCAACGCAGCCCGCGTCAATGATATTGTCCATCCGGCAGTGGCTGCCGACTTCGAACTGTCGGGCATGGACTGGCTCGAAAGTGCCATACTCTTCGACAGCGGCTTCAACAGACGTATATATATAGATAAGGTGGTGTGTGTGGCAGCGCCCCTCGAGGTACGCATCAGCCGCATTATGCAGCGCGACGGCATCAGCCGGGACAAGGCACTCGAGTGGATTGGCCGTCAGCTGCCCCAGGACGAGGTGGCAAGCCACAGCGACTTCGTCATCACCAACGACGGCTGCCGCAATCTTGACGAGCAGATCGACACGATGCTCCGCAGTTTAGTGTAGCTTGTGGCCTGTTGTTTCTTATTCTCGTTCAACTTTTCTTGTTGCTCGACTTTTTTCATTACCTTTGCACCCTCAACGCAAAGGCTTACAACTGACACCCTTTGAGCATCTGTTGATAATTGTTTTTTAAGGATAGCACGAAAATGAAAACTTCACTTTGGAAGCCAAAGCTGCTGACTACCATCAAGAATTACGACCGCAAGACGTTCATGGCCGACCTCATGGCCGGCATTATCGTGGGCATAGTAGCCCTGCCGTTGGCAATAGCTTTCGGCATAGCCTCGGGTGTTTCGCCCGAGAAGGGCATCATCACCGCAATCGTTGCAGGCTTCATAATAGCCGCGTGCGGAGGCAGCAAGGTGCAGATAGGTGGCCCTACGGGAGCGTTCATCGTCATTGTCTATGGCATAATCCAGCAATACGGTATGCAGGGACTCACCATAGCCACGCTCATGGCAGGAGTCTTTCTTATCCTTTTAGGCGTGCTGAGGCTCGGCACCATCATCAAGTACATACCTTATCCCATCGTCGTAGGCTTCACGAGCGGCATCGCAGTCACCATCTTCACCACGCAAATCAAGGACTTGCTCGGCATGGACATGGCGCAGGTGCCCTCGGATTTCATAGAGAAGTGGATAGCCTATGCCCATAACCTTGGCTCCATCGACCTGTGGAGCACCATCGTCGGGCTGGCGAGCGTTGCCATCATAGCCCTCATGCCGCGCCTGAGCAGCAAGGTGCCAGGTTCGCTCGTGGCTATCATCGTGATGACTGTTGCCGTTTTGCTGCTCCAGCACTATGGCATAGCCACTTCCGTAGAGACCATCGGCGACCGTTTCAGCATCAGCTCGGCACTGCCCGATGCCTCTGTGCCACCTCTGTCGTGGGATGCAGTCAAGTCGCTCGTAGCGCCTGCTCTCACCATTGCCGTGCTCGGAGCCATCGAGTCGCTCCTCTCGGCCACCGTTGCCGACGGCGTGACGGGCGACCGCCACGACTCCAACACCGAGCTTATCGGTCAGGGACTTGCCAACATTGCTTCGCCACTCTTCGGCGGAATACCTGCCACTGGTGCCATAGCCCGAACCATGGCCAACATCACCGGCGGCGGACGCACACCCGTGGCTGGAATCATCCATGCCGTCGTGCTGCTGCTCATCTTCCTGTTCCTCATGCCCCTGGCCCGCTACATTCCTATGGCGTGTCTGGCAGGTGTGCTCGTCGTTGTGTCCTACGGCATGAGCGGCTGGCGCTCGTTCAGGGCACTCATGCGCAACCCCAAGAGCGATGTCACTGTGCTCTTGCTAACCTTCTTCCTCACAATCATCTTCGACCTGACCATAGCCATCGAGGTGGGACTCATCTGTGCCTGCCTGCTCTTCATGCGCCGGATGGCAGAAACCACCGAGGTGAGGGCTATCCTCGACGAGATAGACCTCAACGAAGATGCCGACATGGAACGCGGAAACCTCGAACATCTGACCATACCTGAGGGCGTGGAGGTTTACGAAATCAACGGACCTTATTTCTTTGGGGCTGGCAACCGCTTCGAGGACATCATGTCGCGCTATGGCGACCGCCCACGGGTGCGCATCATTCGTATGCGAAAGGTGCCTTTCATCGACTCAACAGGCCTGCACAACCTTGAGAACCTCTGTCTTATGAGCCAGCGCGAAGGCATCACCATCGTGCTTTCTGGCGTAAATCCCAAGGTGGAGGCAGTGCTTAGAAAGAACCACGTCGACCAGCTTCTGGGCAGCGAAAACATATGCAACCACATCGACCTCGCGCTGGCAAGGGCACGCGAACTCACGGCTTGACCGCCGGGTTCCATGTCTTGATACTGTGAAAGTTGGAAAACAGATAAATAACTGCTGACAGTAATTATTCGTTGCAAAGGTTTTTCTCAGCTCCTTTTACAATAAAAAGAGGTGATAGTGGGTTATAGATTAAGCAACGATTATATACCAACAACTGAAAATAATGTTACAGACAATCCTTTCTATCTCAGGCAAGCCAGGACTGTTCAGGCTGGTGAGCCGTGGCAAAAACAACTTAGTGGTCGAAACGCTTGACTCTGCCCGTCGTCGTATGCCGGTGTTTGCCAGCGACCGCGTGACGTCGCTTGCCGACATAGCCATGTTTACCAACGAAGAGGACGTTCCTCTGGCCGACGTGTTGGGCAAGGTTCGCGACAAGGAGCAGGGCAAGGTGTGCTCGCTCAACTGGCGCAAGGCATCGGGCACCGAGCTGTTCAGCTATTTCGGCGAAGTGCTCCCCACATTCGACCGCGACCGTGTTCACTCAAGCGACATCAAGAAGCTGCTGCAGTGGTACGACCTGCTAATCGCCAATGGCATCAGCGACTTCGAGGAGTCGATGAAGCCCACCGAGGGCGACAATGTTGACGACCGTCAGTAGGCCGTCAGCCATAACAGCATAATTCGCGAAGCCTGTCCCAACAGTCGTGTGGGGCAGGCTTCGCGATTGTTTTTGGGGGGAGTCGCTTCAGGGCTGCGCCTTTTTGTCTGTTGTACCGGGAGAGGCAGCGGCAGCCGAGTCGCACGACTGCGTGCTGTCCACCATCATCACGTCGCCCTCCAGCCGGTATTCTTTAGGGTCTATCATCTTTCCACTTGGCTGTGGAATGATCTTGTGGCAGCTCGACAGCGAAGCCAGCCCAACCGATAGCCCCGTCACCACGGCAGCCTTTCCCGCCAGCCGTCTGAGGCTCAGTTCCCTTTCTATATATCTAAGCTCAGCATCGCAGGCCGGACAGGTGCCGGCACAGTCGCCCCTGTGGTTGCATTTGCTTGGCGAATAGCTTATCCCGTTAGCATCGGCAATCTTCTTGCGTATGGCTTTCAGCTGTCGGCAAATCTTCTTTCCGTAGTTCATGGCAGTATGTTTTTTAGTTCTGGTTGTTTGTTGTGGGTGCTAAGATAAGCAATAATAATGTTCCGGCAAGCATTTTTGTTCTTTTTTTAGATGTAAGGGGGGCGAGAGAGTAGTATTGCTGGTAGGAAAACGAAAAAATAACTGTATTGTTTCTCACGGTCAAAAGGTTATTACCCTAATTCAATAACTCCCAAAACTTGTGAGATTTGAACTATTTAAGTACTTTTGCGTCTGGTTTTACGAGGCAGCGCAACCTGTTGCCTTTTCACTTCAACGGCTATACACAATGCTCAAGGCACCCATTATAGGCATCGAGCGCCATCGCATAGGGCGCGACGGCGACGGAGTGACCACTCTGGTGGCCTTCCACGGCTGCCCGTTGAAGTGCCGCTATTGTCTCAATCCGCAGTGCCACGACGGCAACCGCCAGTGGAAGGAGATTACTCCGCAGCAGTTGCTCGAGACCGTAGCCATCGACAACCTCTACTTTCTGGCCACAGGCGGAGGCATAACCTTCGGCGGCGGCGAGCCTGCCATGCGCAGCGAGTTCATTGAGGAGTTCTGCAAGATAGCCCCGCAGCAGTGGAATATCACCCTCGAGACATCCCTCCACGTGGCCCGCAGTCATGTGGAGCGGTTGCTGCCATATATTGACAGCTATATTGTAGACATGAAGGAAACCCACCTGCCCACCTATCGCAGCTACACCCGCCGCTCAAACCGCATGGTCTTAGGCAACCTGAGGTGGCTTGCCAGGCAGGGCAAGGCCGGGAATGTGGAAATTCGCCTGCCGCTCATACCGTCGTTCAACAACGACGATATGCGTGCCGACAGCCGTCGGCTGCTTTCCGGGATGGGGTTCACGCGGTTCGACGAGTTCACCTATATCGTGCCGCAGCCGGAGGGTAGGGCAGCTGCAAAAATGCCAGAAGGTAATCATCAATAATAGAATATGTTACTACAGATTGTTTATATCGTAATAGGCGTGGTTCTCGTGTTGTGGGGAGCCGACCGCCTTACCGACGGAGCAGTGGGCATAGCCACCCGTCTCAACATCCCTCAGATAGTTATCGGCCTGACGATAGTGGCTATGGGCACCTCGATGCCCGAGTTCTGCGTCAGCCTTGTATCCGCTCTCAAGGGCACTGCCGACCTTGCCGTGGGCAATGTGGTGGGCAGCAACGTGTTCAATGCGCTGCTGATAGTCGGCGTGACGGCTCTCGTGGCACCAATGACCATACTGCGCCAGACCGTGCGCAAGGACATTCCCTTCGCCCTCGTGGCCTCTATGCTGCTGGTGCTGATGTGTTTCGACGGCACGCTTTCGCGCATCGACGCGCTGGTGTTGCTGGCATTGTTCGGTTTTTTCATGTATGTCACGCTGCAGGCAGGATTGTCTGCCAAGAAGGCTGACAAGCAGGATGCCTCCGACGAACCTTCGCAGGCTGCCTCCGACGAGGCTGCCGAGGCCCAGGCACCCATGTCGTGGCTGCGTGCCAGTCTGTTTATCATCATCGGTCTGGGCTGTCTGATAGGCGGCTCCAACCTCTTCGTGGGCGGTGCCACGGCTGTAGCCACTGAGCTTGGTATCAGCGATGCCGTTGTGGGACTTACCGTGGTGGCTATGGGCACGTCGCTTCCCGAGCTTGCCACGAGTGTGGTGGCAGCGCGCAAGGGCAACAGCGGCATAGCCATCGGCAACGCCCTGGGCAGCAATGTGTTCAATATCCTGCTCATTCTCGGTCTTACCGGTGCTATCACTCCGCTCACGCTGCAAGGCATCACCACCCTCGACCTCACCATGCTTGTGGTTTCGATGATGCTGCTATGGCTCTTCTCGTTCACCAAGCTCACCATTGAGCGGTGGGAAGGAGCATTGCTCACCACCATCTTCGTGGCCTATCTGACTTATCTCGTCATGGCTGCTGTCTGATGAGAAGAAAAACCTTTCTCTTTTGGCTGAAATTATTTATATTTGCGGCATCAAACGTAATAGCAGAAAACAATGAAAAAGTTATTCCTATTGTCAGCTGTGGTGCTGGCGGCAGTGTCGTCGATGGCACAGACGGGCGACCTGAAGGCTCGCTTAGACTCGCTCCACGCTCGCAACAGCCAGCTGATGCAGAGCTATTCAATGCTTTATCAGCAGTATTCAATCACCGGCAACGACAGCCTGCGCGCCGTGATGTCGGGCATCGAGGCCGAGAGCAGCCGCATCGACAAGGAGTTTGCCGCGCTCACCGTGGCCTTTGCCAAGCAAAACAAGGACTCCAAGGAGCCTGCGCCCTACATCAGCGCGGCCATGTATAGTCTGAGCTATGGCGAGCTGACCGAGCTGCTCGACCCCAAGGCAGCCTACTATGCCACCGAGGAGCTTGCCCGCGTGCGCCAACGCTATGAGTTGCTCAAGCTGCGTGCGCCCGGCACCAAGTTCAAGGAGCTGACCATGCGCGACGAGACGGGGCGCACCCACCGCCTTTCGGAGTGGTGTGGCAAGGGCAAATACGTGCTTGTGGACTTCTGGGCTTCGTGGTGCGGACCGTGCCGCGGCGAGATGCCCAATGTGGTTAGGTGCTTTGAGCAGTTCAAGGACAAGGGTTTCGACGTCGTAGGCGTGTCGTTCGACAAGACAGCCGACAGCTGGAAGGCTGCCATCAAGGAGCTTAATATGCCCTGGCACCACATCTCCGACCTTCAGGGATGGAAGTGTGCGGCGGCTCCGCTCTATGGCATCAACTCCATTCCGGCCAACGTGCTTGTCGACCCGCAGGGCACAATCATTGACCTCGACCTGCGCGGCGAGGCTTTAGGCAAGCGCCTGGCAGAGCTGATGCCGTAGCAGCGGCTATCGGGCTGGCATGATCAGCCTCTCATACTCCTCCCTGTGCTTCGCAAACGACTCAGCGTGGCCGCAGTGGGGGCTTATCCACAGCTTCTTGTGCCCCGGTTTGGCGGCATAGAGCGAGAGTGCCATCCACGTCGGCACGAAGGTGTCGCTGTCGCCGTGGATGAACAGCATGGGGTAGGGGCTCTTGGCCACTTGGCCAAGGGCATCGGCCTCGCCGAACGACCAGCCGTAGAGCAGGCGGCAGAGGGCGCTCGTGACATACATCAGGGGGAACGGAGGCAGGCCGAACTGCTCCTTGAGCTGGCAGCTGAACTCATCCCACACGCTGGTGTAGCCGCAGTCGGCTACGAAATTCACGCTTCTCACACCGCGCGGCATGGCTTCGGCAGACATCATCATAGCCGTGGCGGCACCCATCGACACCCCGTGGACGGTCATGCTGTCGGTTCGGAACACCCGCATCCACTCCAGTACGTCCTCGCGGTCGAGCCAGCCCATGCCGGCAGCACTGCCTTCGCTCAGTCCGTGGGCATGAAGGTCGGGCACGACAA
Organism: uncultured Prevotella sp.; assembly: GCA_900318625.1. GTDB lineage: Bacteria > Bacteroidota > Bacteroidia > Bacteroidales > Bacteroidaceae > Prevotella. The sequence goes on along the minus strand of ONLG01000003.1, from coordinate 7,421 downwards.
CATTCCATCCCAGCTCCTTTTCATAGAAATGTGCCAGATAGAGGAACTTTATTCCGCAGTCGCGCCAGCCGTGTATCACCACGGCGGTGTGGCGGCTGTTGTTCCATACGTACATGGCATGGTGGCGTTCGCCCGTGGGCATCGTCACGAACGTGTCGCGCAGCAGGCGGTTTGAGCGCAGGCTGTCGACCCACGGCTTGGTGTAGGGAAACCGGGCAAACAGCTGCCGGTAGCAGGAGTCGGTGTTGGCGCGTCCCGGATCGGGAGCCAGCGAGTAGTCGAGCATATACAGTCCTGAGGCGAGCAGGGCCGAACCAATTATCGCTGTGAGCGTGAGCAGGGCTATGCAGAGGCGTTTCATGATGATGGCTGTTGGTATTGATAATGACAAATTGTAGCTGCAAAGGTACGTTTTTTCTTGATTTATCACTACCTTCGCCGCTGCAACAGCTCACAGCAGACAGTTTTTTGTTGAAATGAGGCAACGCTACAACGATTTCGGCACGTGGATACGCAGCAGGTTTCCATATCGGGTGCAGAAGCTCTCGGTGGATGCCGGCTTCTCGTGTCCCAACCGCGACGGGCGCATAGGCACTGGCGGCTGCATCTATTGCGACAACCGCACCTTCTCGCCTGGCTACCTGTCGCTCTACGGCGACTTGGGCGATGCCTCTGAGGGGGCTGAGCGGCGACAGGCCATGCTTGGGCGGATGCCATCAGTTGCCGCGCAGCTCGAAGCGGGCAAGAAGTTCTTTGCCCGTAAATACCCCGACATGAAGTATCTGTGCTATTTCCAGTCGTTCACCAACACCTACGCTCCGCTCTCCACGCTCCGCCGGCTCTACGAGGAGGCACTCAGCGTGCCCGACGTGGTGGGCATCGTGGTGGGCACGCGCCCCGACTGCGTCACCCCTGAGCTGCTCGACTACCTGTCGTCGCTCAGCGGCAAGATGGTGATAGTGGAGTATGGCATCGAGAGTACGAACGATGACACGCTTCGGCGCATCAACCGCGGCCACGACTTCGAGTGTGTGCGGCGTGCTGTGGAGGCCACCCACGAGCGCGGATTGCTGTGCGGCGGCCATCTGATAATGGGTCTTCCGGGCGAGAGCCGCGACGAGATAGTGGCACAGGCAGCCGTTGTGTCGCAGCTGCCTATCGACATACTGAAGCTCCATCAGCTGCAAGTGATACGCGGCACAAGGCTCGAACGCGAGTATGCCGCTGCTCCCTTTCCGCTGTTTGGGGTTGACGACTACATACGTCTGATAGCCGACTACATCGAGCATCTGCGTCCGTCGATAGTGCTCGAGCGCTTCGTCAGCCAGTCGCCGGCATCGTTGCTCGTTGCTCCAAGGTGGGGGCTGAAGAACCATGAGTTCACCGCCAAGCTCGAAAAGCATCTCTCAGAGCATGACGTATGGCAGGGAAAGAAGTATGCCGGGTAGCTCAGTTCTCAATTGGGAACTGTGAGAAGTCGGTCATCTTGAGCATTTCCTCGTAGGAAACCTTTGGGTGCGACTTGCAGAAATGTGCCACGCTGTCAACGAATTTGTTGTCGAAGACGTGGCGGTCGAGTGCCTGATTGGCTATCCACTGTATCTTTCCGACGTGAAGGTCGCGCTCTATCTGCGGTCGCGTCTCGAAGTTGGGCAGCGGAAAGCAGCTGAGCAGGTAGAAGCTGATGGCCTCGGGCAGTATCATCTCGCGCTTCATGAGCTTGCGCTGCGATGGTGAATAGTATTTCTTGTAGAGCGGATAGTCCTCGCCGAGGTACTTGTCGAGCGAGATGCCTATCGTCTGGTTGCCCACGACGATGCTCTGGTCGAGGGCGGAAATCTGCGAATAGACCCTCGGCACCACCATCGAGGGAAACCATTTCTTTAGTTTTGTGAAGGCGGCATTGAGCTCGCGGTTCACGTCGTCCATCTTGGCATAGCGCGCCTCGGTGTCGGCAATGAGCATTTGCAGGGTGGTGTCCTGATAGAACTTGAGCAGCTTGGAGTTGATTTCAGGGTCGGTGACTTCGCCTATGCGCAGCATATCTTCTATCAGGGTGCGCGTCTCGATGGGGTAGCCGGTGTTCATCTCCTGAATGGCCGAGAAGTCGCCGGTAGTCAGATAGCGAAACTCCAAACGGTCATAGCGCTCCACTTCCATGAGCGGAGCCTGCTGATCCTCGTCTTCGGGCTTTAGCTTCCACTGGCAAGCTACGCACAGAATCATCGAAGCAAGCAATATGCTGTAGAGTTTCTTCATATTTATGGCTGCAAAAATATTAAAAAGGATTTAATTTAGCAAGTAAAGTGCTAAAAAAGTTAAATTTCCAATGTCTGACAGTTGCCTAACTTAAAAAAAATAAAAATCCCGTGGCGGCGAAGCATGGTGCCTGCGGGCTGACGGCAGTTTGCCTTTGCTGCGTCATGGCAGCTCTGAATAGCGTCGCCTGCGGCGCACATGATACTGCCAAAGTATGGAGTAGGCTGTCAGCGCGTCGGCTCCGTCCTCGCTGTTCGGTGCCGGGCGGTCGCCGTCGAAGTCGTGTTTCCATCGGTTGAAGTCCCTTCTTGCCCTGCAGATGGCCTTGAAGTCGCCAACGTTTCGGTTCACGACAAGTGTCTGCACGGCAGCCAGATAGTCGAGGAAGCAACGCACGAGCATCACCCTTCGCAGGCGTTGGCTGGGCAGGTTCTTGTAGAGCATGGTGAGGTTGTTGCGGAAGTTGAGGTAGGTCTTCATGGGATTGCCCTTTGGCAGTGTGCCTCCGCCGAGGTGGTAGACCTTGCTCTGTGGCAGGCAATATATCTTCAGCCCCAGCCTTTGCAGCCTCCAGCAGAGGTCAATCTCCTCGTTGTGGGCAAAGAAGCGCCCGTCGAGTCCGCCGGCATCCCAGTAGTGGCGTGCCCTGACGACCATGCAGGCTCCCGTAGCCCACGATACCTGGGCAGGTGTGTCGTACTGCGAGTGGTCGCTCTCCACGGTGTCGAAGAGCCTTCCTCGGCAGAAGGGGTAGCCGTAGCGGTCGATGAAGCCGCCGCACGCACCGGCATACTCGAACTTCTCGGGCTCGCTGACCGACAGCAGCTTAGGCTGGCAGGCGGCAACGTCGCCGTTCTGCTCCATGAAACTCACTATCGGGCCGAGCCATCCGGCTGTCACCTCTACGTCGCTGTTGAGCAGCACGTAGTAGTCGGCATCCACGTGGGCGAGTGCTTGGTTGTAGCCTTCGGCGAACCCGTAGTTGCGGTCGAGCGTTATGAGCCCCACGTCGGGGTGGTTGGCTTTCAGCCACTCCACGGAATCGTCGGTCGAGGCGTTGTCGGCGACGATGATGCTGGCTTCGGTGGCTGTATGCTGCTTCACGTTTGGAAGATAGCGCTCCATCATCTTGCGTCCGTTCCAGTTCAGTATCACTACGGCTGTTGTCATGTTGTGGGCTTGAGGTTTAGAGTTGGGGTTGTTTTATCGTTCTGCAAAGGTGGCAACGAGCGCGCTCTTGTCGTGGTTGAAGCCCGTGAGCCTGAGCTTCACCAGCGTGTTGTCGTATTCCTGGCGTGCCTCGCGGGCAGCTATCTCGGTGCGTATGTAGTTTCGCGTGAAGCCGTGCATGGCCTTGCCGCGAGGTGCTTTCTCGAGCAGCACCTCCATCTCGCAGCCTATATGCCGGGCATAGAACGCCTCGGTCTTTGCCTGGCTCAGTGCTATCAGCTTGCGGCATCGGGCTTTCTTCTCTTTCTCGTCTACAATATATGGTATGCGCAGGGCTGCGGTGCCGGGGCGTTCGGAGTAAGGAAAGACGTGGAGCTGGGTCACGTCGAGGCTGTCGAGGAAGTCGTAGCACTCCTCGAACAGCTCGGGCCGCTCGCCTCGGCAGCCCACCATCACGTCGACACCGATGAAGGCATCGGGCATCTTCTGCTTTATCAGCTCAATCTTGTGGGCAAAGAGCTGCTTGTCGTAGCGGCGGTGCATGAGGCGCAGCACCTCGTCGGAACCGCTTTGCAGCGGAATGTGGAAGTGGGGCATGAACGCGCGCGACCTGCTACAGTAGTCGATGAGCTCGTCGGAGAGCAAATCGGGCTCGATGCTGCTTATCCGATAGCGGCTGATAGGTTCCACCTGGTCGAGCGCTTTGACCAGGGCGGTGAAGTCTTCGCCTGTGGTCTTGCCGAAATCGCCTATGTTGACGCCGGTCAGCACAATCTCTTTTGCACCTTCGGCAGCGGCCTGGCGCGCCTGCTCGACCAAGGAACCTATCGACGGATTGCGCGAGAAGCCTCGGGCGTAGGGTATCGTGCAGTAGGTGCAGAAGTAGTCGCAGCCGTCCTGCACCTTGAGGAAGTATCGGGTGCGGTTGCCTTTCGAGCACGACGGTTGGAAGCAGCGGATGTCCTTTGTCTTCACGCTGTGGTGCTCGTGGAGTGCTTCCTGAGGGTGCTCGCGGCTGTTCTTGCGCACGAAAGCATCAGAGAGGAAGCTGATGAGGCTTGCTTTCTCGTTGCTGCCCAGCACCAGGTCTACTCCCTCTATCTGGCTCACGCGCTCCGACTCCAACTGTGCGTAGCAGCCAGTCACCACTACCAGCGCGCCGGGATGGTTGCGCGTCATGCGGTGGATTATCTGTCGGCACTTGTGGTCGGCCACTTCCGTCACCGAGCAGGTGTTTATCAGGCAGATGTCGGCTTGCTCGCCGGCAGCCGCCTGGCTCACTCCCATCTCCTCGAGGAGTTTGCCGAAGGTGGAGGTCTCAGAGAAATTGAGCTTGCATCCCAGCGTGTAGTAGGCGGCTTTCTTGCCTTGGAATATCGAACTGTCTATCATATCTCACACTTATGTGATACACCTTATTATATATATAGGCCGCTGCGACGATGCTTTCCGGGGGCTGTGGCGAAGCCCTTTGCCGCCCACAGTGGCCTGTCAGGATGCAAAATTAAGAAAAAAATGCCTTATTCGGTCTTTCTCTGCATTTGTATGATAGAATAGTGTAGTGCCGAGAACCACCTGAAACGGGCTTTTTTATAGATTTATATCAATTGTGTGGGAACACATTAAATTTAACATTCGGTAACTGTTAGCTAATTATCAGAAAATCAAACGGTTGCAAATAAGTTACAAAAAGAACCTAAAAAAAACATTAAAAAAGTCATTGCCGTATCAAAAAAAGCCTTACCTTTGCATCGTTTTAATAAACAAATGATTGTTTTACAGATTTAAAAAGCAAAAGAAAATGAAGAAATTAGTATTTATGTTCGTAGCTTTCGCAGCTATCTCTTTCGCTTCTTGCGATGGTACTCAGAAACCTGCAACTAACACAGACTCTCTGCAGGCTGACACTGTAGCTGACTCTACTGCTGTAGTTGACTCTGCTGCTGCTCCTGCTGACTCTGCTGCTGCTCCTGCTGACACTGCTCAGGCTAAATAAGCAACAAGCGAACAGAAATTAAGAGAACAGTCGCCGGACTCTAAGAGTTCGGCGACTTCTTTTTTTTTGCTCTTTTTTGGTGCCATTGTGGGGCAGTTGTCGTGAAGTCGGTTGTGTGGTATAAGTTGTTGTGAACAAGGTTGTTGCAGCTCTGTGGGGCTGCTTTTGTTTTTCCAGATGGCTTTGGGAATGTTTCTCCGGAAGCCTTGGAGCAATGCTCCAGGATAGCTGGAGAAGTGCTCCAAGATAGCTGGAACAATGTTACAGCATAGCTGGAGAAAGTTTACGGAGGCGGTTGTAAAACTTCGTTTCGGGCTTTTGGCGAGCCTTATTCGCCTTGTTTGGCGGTCATTTTCCTAATGTGCTTCAGCACGACAGGCAGTCCCGGGCCTATCATGTCGCCGTGGTCGTAGCCGTCGAGCTCGTAGAGGTAGGTTTGTTTGTGGCCTACGAGCTTCATCATTCTTGCAAAATACTGGTTCTCGTCGTAGCGCCCGAAGAGTTCCTGCTCCCTGTCGCCACACACAAGAACTATCGGCGGACAGTCGGCACGCACCCAGTAGAGTGGTGCCAGCTCGTCGATGGTGGCGCGAAGAGGGGGTATTCCCTGCATCTTGCGCACGTTGAAGTGGGTTATGGTCTGCCCGCTCAGCGGAGCATACATCATCACCGAGTCGGCATCGACACCGTATCTGCCGAGCCATTTCTTGTCGAGGCAGAGCATCAGCGACAGGTATCCGCCTGCCGAATGGCCCGCCACGACTATCTGCCGCTTGTTGCCGCCATAGCTGCCGATATTGTTGAACACCCATGCCACGGCCTCGGCAGCATCGTCGATGGTCTCACGCGCCGTCACCTTAGGCAGCTGGCGGTAGTTCACGCCTACCACCACGAGCCCTTTCTCGCGCAGTTGGTGGGGTATTTCCTTGTTTCCTGTCTCTAATCCGCCGCTGTGGAACCACACCACCACGGGCATCTGGCCGCCGCTTTCGGGGTGGTAGATGTCGAGTGTGAGCCGTTGGCGTGAGTAGGCATCGGTCTTCTGGGTGTATCTGATGTCGGTTTCGGTCTTGTAGGTGGTGGCCTGTGCCAGTGCCACGGTGGTGGCAACGCACAGTGTCAGGATGGTGGTGATGAGTCTGTTCATGGTGTAAGGATAGTTGAAATGACGCGTAAAAGTAGTGATTTTTAGCCTAATGGGAGCAAGTTTCGGCAATATATTTGGCTTTGTCTGTGCATAGTTGTACTTTTGTGAGAAATTAGTTATATCTATGAGAACCATATTTCTGTTATTGGCAATGACTCTTATTTCATCGGAAAGCAGCCTGGCTTCGGAACCGCTCAGGCTTAAAGACATCACCTCCGGCACCTACTCAGCCCGTCGCGCAGGCAACATCTCGCCTCTCGAGGGCACCGGCGAGTATGTGCAGGTGAGTGCCGACGGGGCGCGGATTGAGAAGTACTCCTTTCTCACGGGCGAGCTCACGGCTGTCTTGTTCGACAAGTCGCTTCCCGAAGCCTCGGCAATCAAGGATTTCGACGACTACATAATCTCTCCCGACGGCGAAACGCTGCTCATTGGCTGCGATGCGAAGCCCATATACCGCCGTTCGTTCACCGCCACATATTATATATATAAGGTGAAAGACCACAGCATCAGGCCGCTGTCGGCCAACGGCGAGGTGCGCGTGCCGGTGTTCTCGCCCGACAGCCGGCGCATTGCCTTCGTGCGCGACAACAACATCTACCTCACCGACGGCACCTCGGAGCAGCAGATTACCACCGACGGCGAGCTGAACAGCGTTATCAACGGTGTGCCCGACTGGGTCAACGAGGAGGAGTTCGGCTTCAATACGGCTATGGCCTGGACGGGTGACAGCAGGCATATATGCTGGCTGCGCTACGACGAACAGGCCGTAGAGACCTATTCGTTGCAGCTCTTCGATGCAGGGCAGAGCCTTTATCCATACCACTACAGCTACAAATATCCCAAGGC
>ONLG01000016.1:34873-55477 GCA_900318625.1 uncultured Prevotella sp. | reverse complement strand
ACATATAAATGAAGCGTATTATGGAAGAATAATTCCTCAGCTCTTTTGTTATAAGCGCGGTCCGCATGCAAAAAACTCTAAAAAAGTTTTGCCGAATCATTTTTATTGCATATAATTGCAACCGATTTATTGGCAAAACAATGCCGACTATTCTTTGGCTTGGCTAAATTCTGGAAAAATCTACAAGGGTCAAAAGAGTAAGTCGAGGCAGAGTGATGCATCCCTGTATAAGGGACGCGGACTGTGCTTTCGCTTATCTCGACCCAAAGGTTTTCCAGAGCCCGCCAAGCGAGAATAAGAGATAGGAGAGGACGTGTTCCTTTTTTTTATTAATAATAAAAATTTTACAATTATGGCAACTACTATGATTTTAGGTACTATTAGTGCATTTGGCCTGCAATACTGGTGGGCTTTTTTGATTATTTGGCTTTTATGGATTATTGTTGCTCACATTCCTAACGGCCCAGATCATCATTACTTAGACATTTATGTTCCCATTATCTGTATTGTAGTATGGGTTATAGCCCTGATCTTCGATTTCTGATAGTGACAAATGGAGATAAATATCGCATATTTCGAATTGGAAAAACTTCTGAAGCCGTATGTTAAATCGGTTTCGATTAGGTATGCTGATTATAATACAGCTCACTTGAAGATAACAGTTTCCAAGTTTATGATATCTCAGACAATAGATATAGATGTCATCATTTTGAAAATTGATAGCAGAAATCTCTATTTAAAATATAAAGGTGATGTGAGCTGGCTAGTAAATAAAGCCATTGATTGGGGGTTAATAGATAACAAACTTCCTCGTTATGTTAAAAGAGAGGGTAAATCTTTTACAATTGACCTTTCGCGAACACCCCAAATACCATCATTCTTGAAGTTAAAGGAAATCTTATTCAATGCAGTTAATATGAGTGTGAAATTGGAAATAAAATAAGAATTTCAACTTTCGGAAGTTATGGAGAACCACGAATTTCACGAATTTCACGAATCCCATACATTCGGAAGCCTATACCAGTAGGAGAAAAATTCGAGAAATTTCAAAATATAATTACACGAATTAAATCACATGAAGAAAAGAAAATTCGAGTAATTCGGGTAACTCGTGGTTCTCAAATACATCCGAAATTTCAATAGGAATCAATTAACAAAGTTTTATTATGGCAAATGGAAATGAATTATGGAACAAGGTTGTTACTTTAGCACTGCAAACACCTGGCGTAAAAGTTTATCGTGACGATTTTTTACGCAAACAGTTAAATATCTACAGTACAGATGCGCAGATGTCAGCAATATTAGAAAAGGGTCCTATTGGGATTGTCCCTATAGAGGTGTTAGATAAAATTGCAGGCGAATGTATTAATTTCCATACTAGGATTGCAACAACTTCATCTATAGCCCTTGGTATGCCTGGAGGCCCTGTAATATTTGCCACGCTACCTAGTGATCTTGCCCAATATTACTATCACGTGTTCGTTGTTGCTCAAAAGCTTGCTTATATTTATGGTTACCCTGATTTATGTGACGAGAATGGCAATTTCACAGAAGATTCTATTCAAATGCTTACAGTATTTGTCGGTATTATGAGTGGGGTGGCAGCAGCCCAAAAGGTAATTCAAGAGATAGCTGAACAGGTTCAGAAAGAAATCTTAAGAAGATTGCCACGTTATGCGTTGACAAAAACATTCCTTTACCCTCTTGTCAAACAAGTTGCAAAATGGATTGGAGTCAGTATTACAAAGCAGAGTTTTGCAAGAGGTATAAGTAAGATAGTGCCATTTGTAGGTGGAGCAGTTTCAGGTGGCTTAACCTACATTACTTTTAAACCTCAATCTAAAAAACTTCAAAAGGTATTAAAAGAAAAGATGCTCCTTGCTTATGAGAGCAAAAAGAGTGAGTCCTATGATAATGCGGAAGAAGTTACTAACGGTTAGAAGGCATAAAGAACGTTTATGACTATTGAATGCATCATCCCCTCCGGCAACGGAGGCATAAATGGTGAAGGCAGGACGCTCAAGGAGATATGTGAGCGTCCTGTGCCTGAAAATAAAAATAAAAAATTGGATGAGGAGCGACTGGCTCCTGAGGCGGTTAACAGGATGAAGGCAGACTTAGCTCGGATGGGGTCAAGTAGGGTGCCTCAACCTGCACAGAATGGGCATGTGGACTTTAGTGCTATTGCTTGGCCGGGAGTGAGTGCTAGATTGCCTGAGAAGGATGGGCTGATAGCTGCTATTCGCCAGAACTATCCTGGTATAAGTCTTGATGATATTACCCCAAGGAGTATTCGCGACATTACTTATTATATAGGACGTAAGGCGCTTGCCGATCGTTATGGTATTACTATATCAAAGGCAGCTCACATTATCGGACTATTGGATCTCGTAATCCATGAGACGGGATGATGGGAGGATAGAAATTGTGCCCAACAACGTGCACCGATTCAAGCAACTCTATGCCCACAAAGGCTATGTGTCGAAGATGCTGAAACTCATCAACGGCAAGGAGGTAGCCGATGAAGATGAATAAATAGTATTGAGTCCAAATAATAAAAAATGTAGGCTATAGCCTTTTTTTTATCGGCTGCGCAGGATTTCTGCGTAGCCGATGCTTATTTTTGTAGCGTTGATTCAAAAAATGTAGAACTTAAACAAAAAAAGTATGGAACAGTTACAAGAGTATTTATGGACAGAGAGTATCCCCTTGGTGTTTGTGTTGGCATTCATGGCTGCGATTGAAGCGATGGCTATTGTGGTGAGTATTACGATTAGATTTCGGAAAGTGTCGCACTTATTGATTGCTAATACGTTTGGCCTTTTTTTATTCTTTTTCTTGATGTCCGTAGCAATCGCAAAAACTGAAATTGGTTGCTGGCTGCTGGCAGGGATGATAATAGTATTTTGTCTGACATTTCAAATATACATGTTGTCGGAAAGATTTAGGAATTGGGTTCTGCCAATGATAACGAAGAATGATGGCGAAAATAGAATCTCATAATGTATAATATTAAAGAAACTTGAATTTATGGAACAAGAAGAAAGAAAAAACAAACGAAAGAGTATTGCGGAATGGATTGCTGTTTTCTTATGTATAGCTGCAGCTCCTGTTCCATGTATCACTGTGATGTCTGCTACTATAGAATTGGCAAAACAATGGAATTGTATCATGTTGTGGCCGGCAATTCTGTGTCTGATTATTGGAGCTATTTGCTTTATGATTACTTGTAAATTCCTTAGTTGGTTGATTTATTTGATTATTAAATAGTGTGTAGCCATGAGAGGTTGTCTTACGTTTATAATTACTGCCCTCATCCTATTTGGATGTGGCGGTACGGCATTGGTAATGATTATTGTCTTTGTTCCGTTGCTGCTTGGTGATGAAAATGTGAGCGATATCAGTGGGTTTCATTGGTATACATGGGTAGCATGGATCCTTTTGCCATTAATATTGCTGAAACTTTTGGTAAAAATAAGTCGCTTTACGGCCAACTATATTTGTGACGCTTTGGGAGTTGAATAATAGTTTGCTGCAGCCATGTACTATGCTATGGTTTTAATCTATAATAAATCACCAAATAAAGCGTTTTTATAGTATATGAAGGATCAGTTCAAGAAATACTTGTGGATACTCGATTTGTTGTATAGCTCTGGAGGTATAACCTTTAAGGAGATGGCTGAGAAATGGAAGGAATCGTCACTTAACGATCGCAAGACAATACTCGCCAAGCGGACGTTCGATGATTATCGTCGTGCGATAGAGGAAACGTTTGACGTGGATATCATTTGTGATGCATCGCGTGGATATCAATATCGGATTGACAATGCACGTAGTCTTTCAACTGATCGTATCAAGCGATGGCTTCTTAGTTCGTTTGCTGTTAACAACGTCCTGCAGGGAAGCCGTCGGCTGAGTGAGAGAATCATTTATGAGGACATTCCGTCGGGCAACGACTATCTGCTGGAAGTTGTCAAGGCGATGCAGGACGGCAAGGTCATCAGCGTGGAATATGACAATTTCTTCGAATCTACACCAAAACAACTGCTGATAGAGCCTTACTGCGTGAAGGTGTTCCGTCAGCGATGGTATGTTGTGGGCAAGGCAAAGGGCGAGAAGGTTATTTGGCGCTGGGCACTCGACAGATTTCTCTCTTTGGAAATAACAGAAAAGAAATTCCGATTGCCAAAGGACTTCTCGGCAGATATTTATTTCAATGATGCTTTTGGCGTGATAGTTGATCCTGACGAGTGTAAGGTTGAGACGATTCGGCTGAAGGCTTATAGTGAGAATCATCGCGATGATTACTTGCGACACTTGCCGCTCCACTCCTCTCAACGCGAGGTTGAGAGAGGAGAGGGATATACTATCTTTGAACTGCGCGTGCGTCCAGCCTATGATTTCTGTCAGGAGCTGTTGTCGTATGGCGAAGAGGTTGAAGTGTTGTCACCCCAGTATGTTAGAGATTATATTACCGACAGGATAAGAAAAAGCCTCAGCAGGTATAAGGCTTAGAGATGCACAGAAAAATAGAAGGAAGCTAAGAAACCTTAGCGTTACTCTTTTCTTGAAAAACAAAAAAGCTTGTAAGTATTTGACCTACAAGCCTTTTTCTTGGGTGCCCGGTGGGACTCGAACCCACGACATTCAGAACCACAATCTGACGCTCTAACCAACTGAACTACGGGCACCGTGTTCCTTTGCTTGGTGCTTCCTTGTGGGAAGCGGCTTTGTTTTAAAAGCGGTGCAAAGGTAAATGTTTTCCTTCAAACAGCCAAACAAAATCTGCTTTATTTTCTTTCCAGCATCGGATATGTGCTGCCGGGTGCCGGTCGTCTTGCCGGCATCAGGTGTTTGGTGGCTGTTTCTTCAGGTAGATGTCGCTCCGCCTTGCGGGCGTATGCTTATTTCTTCTCGGGCTGTGCTGACTTGGCGGGAGCAGCCTTGTCTGCTGCCGGAGCCTGCTTCTGCTGGCTTGCACCGAAGTTAGGCAGGTTGTTGGGGTTGGCAGTAGGCTTCTCGTTGACAACATTCTCGATGAGGCTCTCCGAGCTGGTGGCCTTTGGTGCCACGTATGCACAGATTACGCTGCACAGAACCATTGTCAGTGCCAGTCCCCATGTGGTCTTCTCGATGAAGTCGGTGGTCTTGCGCACACCCATGATTTGGTTCGAGGCAGAGAAGTTTGATGCCAGTCCGCCGCCTTTAGACTCTTGGATGAGCACAATGCCTATCATAAGTATCGCTGCGATGACAATCAGGATTACGAATAGTGTGTACATTTTGTTATTTTTTATTGTTATTTATAATCAATTTTTCCAAAAAACGGATTTGGTCTGCAAAGTAACGGTTTTTTTTTGGATATAGCAAATTTAATCGCTTAATAATTTCCAGAGCCTTGGAATATCTACCTTGTTTAATATATATGCGCGCGAGAGTTTCTGTGAAGTACTCGGGCTGATGTTCGTCGTCGGCGTTCTGGTTGTCGAGGTCGGGCAGATACTCCGGCTGTTCCTTCAGTTGGAAGGCTCCCTGCCCGTTGTTTATGAAGTTGTCTATCAGCGACTGCCCCTTCATCTGCGGTGCGCGTGTTGCTTCGGGCGTGTCGTTCTCTGTTTCCAGCAGGTAGCTCACGTAGTCGATGGTGGCATCTGCCGGGGTGGGGCGGCGTCGCGGAGCGGCATTGTCGGGCTTGTCGTCGGGCGGAATGGTGTCGAGGAAGCTGTCTATCAGTGCCACCGTGCGGCTTCCGCCGTCCTTGTTGACAGCGGCTGTGGCCTTCTGCTGCTGTTGCTTTATCTGGTAGTGGGTGGCTTCTACGAGCTGGAAGAGAGCCTTTCGGTCGGTGATGTAGAGCGCGGCGCGCCTCAGTTCCTCGTCGAAGCACGGGTCGTGGAGCAGATACAGGTTCTTCAGCATCAGCAGCCTTGCCGTCTGATAGTACGGATAGGTGGCAAGCAGGCTTCTCAGGTCGTAGAGGGTCTGCTTGTTCAGGTTCTGCGGATGTTGTATCAGTTGTGTCAGGTCCATCTTACCAGTTGGCCACGGTTGCGTTGAATATCTGTTCGGTAATATCTTTTATCATTTCCTCGACGAGGGTTTCCTGCACGCTGTTCAGGCTCTGCGTGGTGTCGAAGGTCGAGGTGGCTGTGAACTGCCGCTCGAAGTCTTCGTTGTGGTTGGCGTTGTTGGTGAAGCGCACGTTCACGGTCATCGACAGCTCGGTCTGTGCCGAGTATCCTTCGCTCGACACCGACTTGTTGCGCTGCTGATATTGCGTTATCTCGCCTTCAACCTTCAGGTCGCCGCGGTTTCTCACCTGTATCAGGCGCGTGTGGTTGGCGTATTCGTCCTTCAGCTGGTTGTTGAACATGGCCTCCATTGGTCCCCACACGTAAGCCGACCTTATCGGGAAGTTGGCTATCTGTATGGTTTTCGTCTTGGTGTAGTCGATAGATGCGCCGTTGAACTTGTAGCTGAAGCATGACGACAAGGTCATGGCGATGGCTGCTATGGCAGCGTTGCGGAGCAGTTTATTTGTCCAGTCCATACTGTTTCAGTCTTCTGTAGAGTGTGCGGTCGGATATTCCCAGTTCCTGTGCGGCTTTCTTGCGGTTGCCGTTGTTGCGTTCGAGTGCCTTGGCCAGCATCTGCCGTCCCAGGTCGTTCAGGTTCAGGGTCTCGGGTTCGGATATTTCCTCGGCTATGGCATCCTCCACGTGGCCGTGGATGTTGGTCTTTGCCGCTGCCTCGGGTTCGTAACGCTGCGGCATCTGGTCGGTCGTCACGGTGGGAATGGCTCCCGTGAAGCCCACGGCACCGTTCAGGTCGCGCACCTCCTGCATCTGCTTGCGCACGTTGTTGAGCTCGCGCCGCAGGTCGGAAACGTTTCCGCGCAGTTCGTAGAGTATCTTGTAGAGCAGTTCGCGCTCGCTTTCGTAGGAGTGGTTGCTCGTCTGCGACGGTATCACTGCGAGCTGAGTGCTTTCCTGGTCCTCGGGAATGTACTGTGCCAGGAGCTCCGGCGTGATTTCCCTTTGCGGGCTGAGCACCGACATCTGTTCGGTGATGTTCTTCAGCTGGCGCACGTTTCCCGGCCACTTATAGCGCATCATGCGCTCCTTGGCCTCCTCGGAGAGGGTGATTTTCGGCAGGTGGTATTTCTCTGCCATCTGCATGGCGAAGAGCCGGAAGAGCAGTATTATGTCGGCTCCGCGGCTGCGCAGCGGCGGCATCTGTATGGGAATGGTGGGAAGCGTCCCTCGCGCAGGGCTTTCTGCATGTTCACGTTCGTGGCAGCCACGATGCGCACGTCGGTCTTGCGTATCTCGGTGCCGCCCACGCGGATGTATTCGCCCGTTTCGAGCACGCGCAGCAGCCGTGCCTGTGTGGCCTGTGGCAGCTCGCCCACCTCGTCGAGGAAGATGGTGCCGCGGTTGGCAATGCCGAAGTAGCCCTCGCTCTCGCCCACGGCCCCCGTGAACGATCCCTTCTCGTGGCCGAAAAGCTCGCTGTCAATGGTGCCTTCGGGGATGGAACCGCAGTTTATGGCGAAGTATTTCTCTCGCCGACGCGGTGAGTTGTCGTGGATGATGCGCGGTATTATCTCCTTTCCCACGCCGCTTTCGCCCACGATGAGCACGCTCAGGTCGGTGGGGGCCACCTGCAATGCCACGTCGAGGGCGCGGTTCAGACCGTCGTCGTTGCCCACGATGCTGTAGCGTTGTTTTATTTTCTGTAGTTCCGTAGTGTTCATATATCGCTGACAAAATTACACATTTTATTTTGTATGACTGCAAATATGTCAGTGTTTTCTTTGTTTCTCGGCAAAACGCTTGACAAACGCACCGCAAATGTGCTACCTTTGCACCGTCGCGCCCCGGCTTCAACATACTCTTCCATCTCGGAAACACCAAATACTGCACCCCAATCTCCATACTCAAACGGTTCGGCAGCAGGTTGCCGAACCCTTCTATTCCCGCATTTCCCATTCTGAAACCCCTCGTTCGCCACACTCCTCCGCAGCTGAAAAGCTGACCGCAGGGCTTGGAAAAGTCATTCCCAGCCGTCCCGTAACTTTTCTCCAGCATAGCTGTAGCAACCTTACAGGAAAGTTGGAGTAGTTCTCCAAGGCTGCTGGAGCATTGCTACAGCTATGCTGGAGAAAGTTTACGGCCCGTGTGGAAAAGCGTGTAAACACCTTTGTTGTTTTCTGATTGCTGTCGATGAAACCGTCGATTTTGAACGGTGATGGCCGATTTCTGCGGCTGCTGTGTGGCTGTTTGCGCCTTGTTGGTGCGAGTGGCAGCCTTGCTGCTGCCAAGGAACTTGCCGCCGTCGCTGAGTAGCCGCCCGGCAGGTGGCGCTGAGGGGCGTTGCTGCGGGAGAGCAGGCTGTTGCGGATTGGCTGTTAGCTCGCCGTCAAAATGTTAAATTGCGCACATAAGTTCATCTTTCCTTATGATTTTTTTGCATAACTTTATTTTTTTTTCTTTCTTTGTAGCCGTTTAGTGACCTAACACATGACATTAAGCGGGCCTTTTCGCTATTAACATCTGTATGTTTTTGGATTAAACAATTAACTTTTATACACTATGAAAAAAATCGGAAAAACAAAATTGGCATGTATGTTCAGTTTTGCGTTTGCACTCGCATCGTGTAACATCGACATGCCTAAGGAGACACCGTCGTCGTTTGAGACCCTGATGGTGAAGAAACAGAACATCACAGTGCCCATCAAGTTCAGCGCCAAGATGCGCGGACAGGCCGACGTGACCATCACCCCGCAGGTGAACGGTCAGCTTACGCAGATACGCGTTAGTGAAGGTCAGCAGGTTGTCAGAGGGCAGGTGCTCTTTGTCATCGACTCGCGCACGGCGCAGCACGACGTGGAGTCGGCACAGGCCAACCTTCAGGCAGCTCAGGCCAACCTGACAGCCGCTCAGGCTCAGGCCAACAGTGCCCGTCTGGAGTATGAAAGCAACAAAAACCTTTTCGAGAAGAAGATTGTGAGCCGCTATATGCTCGACAACTCACTCAACAACTATAAGCAGGCACAGGCCGCTATCACCCAGGCCAAGGCCGCAATAAGCCAGGCTCAGGCCGCAGTGAACCAGGCACGGGTTAACCTCGGCTTCTGCACCATCACTTCGCCCGTGTCGGGAGTCATCGGCGAAATACCCGTTCGTGCCGGCGACCAGGTTTCGCCTGCCACCCAGCTGACCATCGTCAGCGGCAACACCTTCATGGAGGCCGAGTTCTCTCTGCCCGAGTCGGTGCTCGAGTCGGCTGTGGCTGCCGGCTACAGCGTGAAGTCAGCCGACGCGCTGCGCGGACTGCCCGAGGTTACTTTCGTTATGAAGAACGGCCACGTGTATGAGCACAAGGGACGAGTAAGCAGCACCACGGGTATAGTTAATGCCACGACGGGTTCTATATCCTGCAAGGCCACCTTCCCCAACCCCGACGGCCAGCTCTATTCGGGCGTGCAGGGTTCGGTGGTGCTGCCCGACGAGATGAAGGGAGTAATCGTTGTTCCGCAGATTGCCGTTGTGCGCCTGCAAGACAGGTCGCTCGTGTATAAGGTGAAGGCCGACAGCACAGTCACAGCTGTTGTCGTTACCACCGAGGATGCCGGCAACGGAAAGGACTTCATCATACGTAAGGGACTCAACGTGGGCGACAAGATTGTCACCGATGGAGCCAACAACGTTCAGGAAGGACAGAAAGTGTTGTTCAGTAAACAAGAAGAAAACAAGTAGACGAGTCTGTCTGATAGTCAAACGGACAAACCAGCGAGTGCCTGTTAGGGGCAGGCGGCATAGGGCAGACAGCCCCGATGCGGGCCTGCCGGCAGCCGGAACGACTGCTCGCTGCTTGTCGGTAGATTTGTCAACTCCCCAGAAGATTTATTATGAAGAACAATATATTTATTAACAAATACGTGATGGCTTGCGCCATATCGATAGTCATCGCGCTTGTGGGTTTCATCTGCATAACAGCGTTGCCCGTAGAGCAATACCCCAACATTGCGCCGCCAACGGTGCGCGTGTCTACGTCGTACACCGGAGCAGATGCCAACACCATTATGAAGTCTGTGGTGCAGCCGCTCGAGGAGAATATCAACGGTGTGCCGGGCATGACCTATATCACCAGTACGGCCTCGGCCTCGGGTGAGGTTGAGATTCAGGTCTACTTCAAGCAGGGAACCGACCCCGACCTTGCAGCCGTGAACGTGCAGAACCGCGTCAGCCGCGCCACTGCGCTCCTCCCGGCAGAGGTTACTAAGGTGGGCGTGCAGGTGAATAAGCAGCAGAACAACATTCTGCATATCGGTGCCGTGAAGAGCGTCGACGGCAAGTACGATGCCGACTTCATAGCCAACTACATCGACATCAACGTTCGTCCGCGTATGATGCGTATCACCGGTGTGGGTGATGTGCAGTCGCTCGGTAACACTTATGCGCTGCGCATCTGGCTCAAGCCTGATGTGATGGCTCAGTATGGGCTGTCGCCCGAAGACGTGTTTGCCGCCATCGGCGGTCAGAGCTTCGTTGCTGCAACCGGTTCGCTGGGCGAGCGAAGCGACAACGCATACCAATATTCGCTGGAATACAAAGGTACGCTCAAGACAATCGACGAGTTCAATGATATCGTTCTCAAGACAAGCGCCGGCGGCCACGTGCTCCACCTGCGCGATGTGGCCGATGTGGAAATCGGAGCCGTGAGCTACAACTTCATCTCCACTATCGACGGCAAGCCCGGAACGATGTATCTGGTGTTCCAGGCTCCCGGTGCCAACGCCACCGAAGTTAACGCGCGCATCAAGCAACTCTACAAAGACCTGAAGCCGACGATGCCTGCCGGACTGGAGTTCGAGATACTTCAGACCAGCGACGACTTCCTCTTCGCCGCCATCCACAATGTGGTCGAGACACTTGTGATAGCCATCATCCTCGTTATTCTGGTGGTTTACTTCTTCCTGCAGAACTTCAAGGCAACGATTATCCCGTCGGTATCGATCATCGTTTCGCTGCTCGGCACCTTCGCCATCGTCGCGATAGCGGGCTTCTCGCTCAACATCCTTACGCTGTTTGCACTCGTGCTTGCCATCGGAACGGTGGTCGACGACGCCATAGTGGTGGTCGAGGCGGTGATGGCGAAGCTCGAGTCGGGCATCAGCGACCCGAAGACCGCCACCCGCGAGGCCATGAGCGAAGTGTCTGTGGCCGTAATCTCGTGTACGCTGGTGTTCATGGCAGTGTTCATCCCCGTGGCTTTCATGCCTGGAACGTCGGGAACGTTCTTCACGCAGTTCGGTGTCACGCTGGCATCGTCGGTGGGACTGTCGTGCGTGTCGGCCCTTACGCTCTGTCCCGCCCTCTGCGCCATAATGATGCGCTACTCTAAGGACGGCAAGGAGAAGAAGAACCTGAACTACTACGTCACCAAAGCATACAACGCAAGCTACAATGCCATCCTCGCAAAGTACAGCAAGAGCGTGAGCGCGTTTATCAAGCGTCCGTGGATTTCGGGTGCGATGCTGCTTGTGGCAGCCGTTCTGCTCTTCATCTTCATGCGCGGCCTGCCCACCGGACTTGTGCCGGAGGAGGACCAGGGCGTGTTCTTCGCCGAGGTGCGTGCCCCGGAAGGCTGCACACTCCACGAAACTCAGGAGATAGTGAAGAAGATTGAGGAGAAGATTAAGAAGATACCAGAGCTTGAGAGCTATGCCGTGGTAAACGGTTTCGGTATGATTGCCAACCGTTCGGCCAGCTGCTATGCCACGCTTATCATCCGTCTGAAGAACTGGGACGACCGTCCGGGCATGAACCACAACATCATGCTTGTCTATGGACGCTTCGCAGCCGACTGTATGTCGATAAAGAACGCACTGGTTATCCCCTTCCAGATGCCGCAGGTGCCTGGTTACGGTTCCAGCAACGGTGTGAACCTCGTGCTTGAGGATATGCAGGACCGTCCGATGACGGAGTTCAATGCCGATGCCACCAAGTTCCTTGCCAAGCTCAACGAGCGCCCCGAGATTATGATGGCTATGTCTACATACTCTGAGCGCTTCCCGAAGTATCAGGTCGACGTTGATGCCACGCAGTGCGACCGTGCCGGTGTCACTCCGGCAGAGGTGCTGAACACTCTCGGAGCCTACTGCGGTGGTGCCTATATAGGCAACTTCAACCAGTTCGGTAAGGTCTACCGTATCATGGCAAACGCTTCGCCGGAATACAGACTCGACCCATCGTCGCTCAACAACATCTTCGTCAGAGTGGGCGACGGCAAGATGGCACCCGTTTCTGAGTTCGTTACGCTGACCGAGATAGTAGGTTCGGCATCCGTTGAGCACTTCAACCTGTTCCAGAGCATCACCTGCAGCGTGATGACAGCCAACGGTTACTCTGAGGGCGAGGCCCACAAGGCTATCGCCGAGGTGTTCAAGGAAACCATGCCAAACGGCTACAGCTATGAGTATGGTGCCATGTCGCGCGAGGTTGAGGAGACAGCAGGCTCCAATGCCACTGCTCTTATATATCTAATATGTGTTATTCTCATCTATCTTATCCTGGCTTCGCTCTACAACTCGTGGTTCACACCGTGGGCCGTGCTGCTCAGTGTGCCCTTCGGACTGATGGGTTCGTTCGGCATCACGTGGCTTGCCTCGCGGTTCCAGCTGCCCGGTATGGAGAACAACATCTACTTGCAGACGGGTGTTATCATGCTTATCGGTCTGTTGGCAAAGACCGCCATCCTGATTACCGAGTTCGCCACAGAGCGCCGCGCACAGGGAATGAGCATCCGTGATGCCGCCTTTGCAGCCTGCAAGGAGCGTCTGCGCCCGATTCTTATGACCGTGCTGTCGATGATTGTGGGTATGATACCGCTTATCATAGCCGGAGGAGCCGGTGCCAACGGCAACCGCGTGCTCGCACTCGGCGTTACCGCCGGTATGGCAGTGGGCACACTGGCGCTGCTCTTCGTTGTACCAGTCTTCTTCATGGTGTTCCAGAAACTGCACGAGAAGTATCAGGGCAGCATCCAGGTGGCTACGGTAGAACAAAAAAGTGAAGAATAAACTAAGGAATGACAGAAAATGAAGAATATTTCAAAAATTATTGTCACAGCAACCGTGAGCGTTATGCTCACGGGCTGTGGCCTATATGACAAGTATCAGCAGCAAACAGTTGCTCCGTCAGATGTATTCGGTGCAGGGGCGGATATTTCCGAAGCTGTAGCCGACAGTTCAATGGCCCGGCTCTCGTGGCGTGAGTTCTTCACCGACCCGGTGTTGCAGCAGCTCATAGAGAAGGTGCTGGCAAACAATGCCGACCTCAATTCGGCCCGCATAGCCATCGAGAAGAGCGAGACCTCGCTCAAGGTAGCCAAGATGGCCTATCTGCCGTCGGTCTACTTCGCACCTCAAGGCTCGGTTACAAAGTTCGGCAGCAGCTCGTGGCAGGGTGGATATAATCTGCCTTTGCAGATACAGGTTGACATAGACGCCTTTGGTTCGCTCACAAACAAGAAGCGTGCCGCCAAAGCCGTGCTCCTTCAGTCGCAGGTTCAGGAAGAGGCCATACGCGCAAACCTTGTTGCCACGGTGGCACAGCAGTATTATCTGCTTCAGGCACTCGACCGGCAGCTTGAGATTCTGAACGCTACCGACAGCCTGTGGAACGCTTCTCTCGCTACAGAGAGGGTGTTGTGGGACAACGGCAAGGTCTTCTCGACGGCTGTCAACCAGTTGGAGTCGTCGTATCTGAGCGTGAAGACGCAGGTTGTTGACACTCGCCGCCTCATCCGCGGCGTTGAGAACGCCATCTGTAGCCTCATGGGAAGCACGCCGCAGCGCGTGGAGCGCAGCAAGTGGGGCCAGTCCACGCTGCTCGGCACTCCCTCTACTGCCACCGGCGACATATTGTTCAACAAGAGTTTCCTCCAGATTGGCGTGCCGGCAGCAATGTTGCAATACCGTCCCGACATCCGTTTGGCCAACTTCGCAATGGAGGAAGCGTTCTATAACACGCAGGCAGCGCGCTCGGCTTTCTTCCCGAGCATCAACCTGCAGGGCGTTGTGGGATGGACCAACAATGGCGGAGGCATCGTGATGAACCCCGGCAAGATTCTGCTCAATGCCGTGGCATCGCTCACTCAGCCCATCTTCGCACGCGGAACAATCAAGGCCAACCACAAGATTGCACAGCTTACGGAGGAAGATCTCAAGCGCAAGTACGTTCAGACGGTCATCGATGCCGGCAACGAAGTGAACGAAGCACTTGCCGACTGCCAGGCAGCACGCGAGAAGCACGGCTATTTCCAGCGTCAGGTGGAGACCCTGAGCGAGGCTTACAAGGGCACACACGAGCTGATGGACAACGGAAAGTCGAACTATCTGGAAGTGCTCACGGCACAGGAGACCCTCCTCAACGCCCAGCTCAGCCAGGCAATGAATATGTATGACGGGGCACAGGCCGTCATAGCACTATACATAGCCCTCGGCGGAGGAGCAAAGTAAACACACACTGAAGCCGAAAGACCTGTTCTTTCGGCTTTTTTTTCTCCCAGTAAGACGGTATGAATGTCTAAAAGCCGTCAGACAGGCTCATGTCTGATGTTTCAATGTCCCTTCTGGGCGCGTAAATCTCCGTTTTGCTGAATAGTTGCAGAGGCACGGTGCCTGCTAAATAAACTTAAAAGCTTGCACCTTACTGCCTTTCGTCGTACATTTGCATTAGTCTTCTAACACACAGAGCAGAATGGGAACACTATATCTGGTGCCTACGCCCGTGGGCAATATGGAGGATATGACGCTCCGCGCGGTGCGCATACTCAAGGAAGCCGACCTCGTGTTGGCCGAGGACACGCGCACGTCGGGCATCCTTCTGAAGCATTTCGACATAAAGAACCACCTTCAGTCGCACCATAAATTCAACGAGCATGGCACCTCTGCCACCATCGTTGAGCGGCTGAAAGCCGGGCTTACGGTGGCTCTCATCAGCGATGCAGGCACTCCCGGCATCAGCGACCCGGGTTTTCTGCTGGCACGCGAGGCCATTGCCGCCGGCCAGCAGGTGGTCGCACTGCCCGGAGCAACGGCTCTCATACCTGCACTCGTGAGCTCTGGACTGCCCTCCGACCGCTTCTGCTTCGAGGGCTTTCTGCCGCAGAAGAAAGGCAGGCAGACCCGCCTCGAGAGCCTGCGCGACGAAGAACGCACCATGATTTTCTACGAATCGCCCTACCGTTTGCTCAAGACCCTCACTCAGTTTGCCGAGGTGATGGGGCAGGAGAGGCTGGTCAGCGTGTGCCGCGAAATATCCAAGATACACGAAGAGAGCGTGCGCGGCACCCTCGCCGAGGTGATAGCCCACTTCACCAGCACTCCGCCGAAAGGCGAAATAGTGATTGTACTGCAAGGGAAAACCAAAAACAACTGATTGATATGAGAAATATTGCATTGGGCCTGTGCCTTCTGGCACTCGTGGCCTGTACCGAAAACAAGCAGAAGCTCGACACGACGATGATACAGAACGACTCGCTGCGTGCCATCGTCGATGCCCGCGACAGCGAGATTAACGATATGCTCGGCACACTGAACGCTATCCAAGACGGACTCAGAGCCATCAACGAGGCCGAGAACCGCGTAACGGTGGCCCAGCAGACCGAGGGTGTCGACAAGACCGAGAGCATCAAGAGCGACATCAAGTTCATTGCTACGCGCATGGAGGAGAACCGCGAGCTGCTCAAGAAGCTGCGCCAGCAGCTGCGCGAGACGGGCTTCAAGGGCGACCAGCTGCAACGCACCATCGACAGCATGACGCGCCAGCTCGCCGAAAAAGACCGCGAGCTGCAAAAGCTCAGGGCTGAGCTTAGCGCAAAGGACATACACATCAGCGAGCTCGACAAGACTATCAGCGACCTCAACAGCGATGTGGAGCAGCTGAACACCAACGTCTCGGCTCTGACAACCGAGAAAGAGAACCTGCAGACAGAGAATACGCAGAAGACTCAGACCATAGACACGCAGGAAAAGCAGCTCAACACGGCGTGGTATGTCTTCGGAACCAAGCGCGAACTCAAGGAACACGGCATACTGCAGAGCGGCGACGTGCTGCGTGGCTCGTTCGACAAGGGCTATTTCACGAAGATTGACATCCGCATCGACCGCGAGATAAAGCTCTACACCAAGAGCGCACGTGTGCTTACCAACCATCCTTCGGGAAGCTACAATCTCTCTAAGGACACCAACGGGCAGTATGTGCTGCGCATTACAGACCCCGTAACGTTCTGGAGCACAAGCAAATATCTGGTTATTCAGGTGAAGTGACCAGCCGCCGCACACTCGCGGCAAAACTGAAAACACCCCGTAAAATTATTCCAGAGGCTCTGGAGAAACCTTACAGGATAGCTGGAGAAGTGTTCCAGCTATCCTGTAGCAATGTTACGGGGCTGCTGTAATCTTTCTCCAGAGCCTCTGGAGAAAAACGGCAGCATTGTTTCCTCGAATTTACATCTGTTTTCTTGTTCCGTTGCACTTATCTTTTTGCCTTGAAATGCAGCCGAACAGGAGTGACAGCAAGCAAAAAAAATCCCTCCCCGATGGGAGGGACCGGATGGGGCTTGCTTATCTTACGACCTTCTTCCCCTTAACCACATACACGCCCTTTGGCAGCTGCTGGAGCGAGGTGCCCACATACTGGCCGCTCAGAGTGTAGATGGGGTAGGCTGTCTGGTCTGTCGCGGTCACGCTGTTGATGCCCGTAGGCTCAGCCACCTCAACCGGACTGCTCAGCAGATATATCTCTTCGATGATGTTGCCGTTGAGGATATTGGTGCCGAAGATGCCCGTCACGTCGAAGTATTTGCCTGCGAAGACCGACGGCAGCTTGATGCCGCTCACCTGGAACGGGTTGAACAGGCGCACCCGTCGGCTGCCGTTGTTCATCCAGATGCCGCTGTTGCGCTCCAGGGTGCAGGCTTTCACCGTCACCAGATTGGAGTAGAGGCCGGTGGTGAGTGCGCTCAGGCTCGTCTCCACGGGCTTAGCCTCGCTGCCCTGGCTCACTGTGAGCGTGCCCGCAATGTCGGTATTGCTGTCTATCACGGCCTGCGCCATGTTGTTGCTTGTGGCTTTCTCGGCCATGACGTAGCCGTTGGCAATCTGGTCTTTGGCCAGTTTGGTTCCCACGCCGTTGAGCGTTATGCTGCCCGTAGCATCGCGCACGTAAGCCTTTCCGCCGTAGACATAGAGCACCTCGGCATTGTCTAAGCGGATGAACTCGGCCTTGCCGTCGTCCAGCACCTTGTATTCGGCAATGCTGACGGTGGTAGCCTTGGTTACGGTGACGGTGCAACGGGCTTCCTTCCCGTTGGCGGTCTTGGCCGTGATTACGGCTGTTCCTTCAGCCACGGCAGTCACCTTGCCTTCTGTGCTCACGGTGGCAACCTTATCGTTGCTGCTCGTCCATGTCAGCGTGTAGGGCGCATAGCTCGGCGTAACGCTGACGGTGAGCTGCTGTGTAAGACCTTCTTTCAGGGTGAGAGTTGCTGGCAGTTCTATGCTTTTCACCTCTAAGGCATTGTCAATCTGGAACGACACCACGCCGTCGGCCTCGGCGATGTTGGTCAGTCCCCACTTGGTGGCAGTGCCGTTCCACGACAGCAGGTTCGTGGGTTCGGTGCTGTTGTGCAGCTCGGTGACGTTGGCCTTGCCGGGATAGGTGTCGTATTCTGATGCGAGATAGCCTTCGTAGTAGTGCGCGGTGCCGTCGGCGCGCAGCAGTTCGTAATACGGGTGCGAGGGATCGTTGTTCACCGTGTTGTAGTTCCACACGCTGTTGTTGGTGCGGTCGACCCTGAACACGAGCATACCGCTGCCCGGCAGGTAGGCATCCCACTTGAAAAGGCTGGGCTGGCGGTTCTCGAGCATGAAGTATTCGTTGTTCACCTGCGAGTTGATGCGGTAGCCGGTGTTGCTCGTTCCGATGTTTTCCATGCTGTAGCTGCCCTCTTTGTCAATCGTCACCGGGGTGGCGAAGCCTATGGCGTAGCGTTCGTAGAGCGAGTAGCCCACGGGTGTGCGGCTCATGTTGAAGTAGCAACCGTTCGACATCAGCGACCAGTCGCCCGGCTCGATGCAGGCTCCGCCGCTCTCCTTACCGTCCGCATCGTAGAAGTCGGGCAGGCCAAGCACGTGGCTGAACTCGTGGCAGATGGTGCCTATGCCGTCGATTGTGATGGTCGAAGGGTCGCTGGTGAAGCCGTAAAGCTCGACGGAGCTGGCATAGTCGTAGAGGGTTTTGCCGTCCTTGCGCACGCTGCCGTAGGTCGTGGGGTTGTAGATTATGGAGCGGTGGGGCCAGTAGAGTCGCGGGTCGTTGCCGTCGAAGTTTGAGCCGTTGCCTGCAAAGATGAAGTAGACGAGGTCTACGTTGCCATCGTTGTCGCCGTCGTAGCGGCTGAAGTCTACGTCGCTGTCTGCCTTGTCGAGTGCTGCCTTGATGAGCCGGGCGGCGTTGTTGCCGCCCTGAGCGTCGTATTTGCTGTAGTCTATCTTGTAGGGACCGTAGATGTCGAAGTCAGGTTTGAACACTCCATTGGAGTTGTCGCTGTAGTAGTCGCGCACGCTGCCGGTGCAGTCCTGCCATTGTCCCTGGGTGTCACGGTAGCCGGTGTAGTTCTCTTTGTTCACCATGTCGGTGATGATGTTCTTGTAATCGCTGCGCGAAAATGCCTGGTCGTTGAACTCAACGAGGATTACCAGGCCGCGGAAGTTCTTGTAGTCGTAGGTGCCGGCTTGGCGGGCGGCAAGGGTCTGCTGCTGTCTGGCGCGTACCTTCTGCCTCGTGGCTTTCATTATCGGCGACGGCTCTTCACGCAGATGCTTGTCGGCAGTATTCAGAAACTGCAACTCCTTGGCTGTGCGTTGGGCTGCATCGTGGGCTGTGATGGCTGTCGCGGCGAGCTTGCCGTCGCGCAGCGAGGCGTAGACATAGAAGCCCTGAGCGTTGAGAAGAACTGTGTAGCCGTCGGCAGTGGTGGTGTGGTGGCTCCATTCGTCGCCATGGAGTTCTATTGAGACCGTGGTGCCGTCGGGCTGTGTCACCTTTCTCACGCCTTTCTTGGCTGGTACTGCCATGAGCAGGGTTGCCTGCATCAGGGCGATAAGCATTAGTAGGTTTCTTCTTTTCATTTATCAGTAGGTTTCTTAGATAGAAGGGGGGGAAGCCATAGCTTGACGGCCTCCCCCGGATTATTCAAATTGTAACAACAGAGAATATCTATTTGTTGATGTATTTCTTGCCGTTCTTGATAATCATACCCTTGTAATCCTTGCCTACCTGCTGGCCGGCGAGGTTGTAAACTTTGTTGTCGGCGGCTGCTTTGTTGGCGCGCACCTCACTGATACCAGTGTCCTCGCCGTTGATGGCGATAGTGGTACCGTTGTTGATCCACTCAAAGTAGTAGAGCTTGTCAATGTAGTCGGCATTGATAATCCAGTCGTTCTTCATCTTGTAAACACCATTGGTCTCGTCGATTTCGAGTACCGGGGCCTCGATCTTGCTATTCTCAGCATCGTAACCAATCAGGTAGAGCGAATTATACAAGCCTTTGTGGTCTGCCAGATAGCATCCGTTGACCATCTTGTAGGTGTTGCCGTCCTTCTGTCCCAATACCCACATCTTGGTTCCTTCGAGGATTCCTTGGATGAAGATGAACTGTCCCTCGCCATAGAGACCAACGTTCACAGTGCCGGTAAACGCTGTCTTCTTGGTCGGATGTTTGGTACCGCTGATTTCATTGGATGTGATAGGCATATCGGAAGGAATATCCTCGTCGCTTATATAGGTGTACCAAGGTATCTCATACCATGTAATCTCCGACTCGTGCTTCTCGCCGCCACCGTTGTAGATGGTCTGCAAACCGACCTTTACCCAACTGTTGTGCTCTTGCATGTTGAGATAGATCTTGTTATTATAGATGTCATAGTCGTCAGAGAATGTGTATGGTATCTCGGTGAGGTCTGCGTCGAGCTTCTCATAGTCCGCAGTGCTCAGTGTTACCTCGCTCTGCGAGCCCAGTTCGTCTTCTGACCATAACTTGTAGGCCACCTTGGAAGGAATCAGGCCGTTGCCCTCGGTGTCTGTCATGTTGATGGCGAAGTCCAGATAGTCGCCGAAATAGCCGAAGCCAATATTCTGGATTGTGGGCTTGACGGGTGTGGCAGCCTTCTCTACTATCTTGGTGATGGTGATAGTGCCGTTAAAGAGTTCGCTCCAATAATAGCTTTCTTCCTCAGGATCGTAGAATATACTTCCTAACAACTGTGTCGTAGCGGTGAACTTGTTCTCTGTGGCATCGTAGATGAATGTAAAATCAGAGTATTTATCACCCGTAACACCTGCTATCTGAAGGTCGTATGTATCATAGAGCTTGCCTAAGTACTCTCCCAGAGCAAAGACATACTTTCCGTCGGTCAGCGTTCCCTTGATCCAAGCGTCAGGGAAATCGCCCGAGAAGCCCTGTATGTAGACATCGTTGCCGTAGAAACCTACATTGACAGTACGGCTGACAGTGGGATCCTCGCCCGTT
>ONLG01000016.1:0-34824 GCA_900318625.1 uncultured Prevotella sp. | reverse complement strand
CGCCCGTTTCAGCAAAATAGTTGTTTCCATTGAACAGGTATTCCTCGGTGGTGAGCGATGATGGCGGCTCTATTGGCACGAGAACGTCGTCGCCTGCGGGCGTAAGGGTTATGCCCTCGTCGCCAAAAGCATATAGTCCTGAAAGCTCTCCTTTATTGTTTACTGCGCAGGTGCCGGCGATAGTCGTGAATGTGAAAACACCGGGCGCGGCGTCGTAGGTGGCTGTCATGTCGATGAATTTGCCTTCATCGTCCTGTGCTCCGCTATAGAAGTCGGCACCGCCGTTACCCAGATATTGTCCCATTGGGAACGTCACGGTCTCGCCATCCTCGGTGCTGCCCTTTACGTAGGCATCTGTGATGTAGTGGAAGAGTCCCGATACGTAGACATCGTCGCCGTCGAACACCACTTTCACGGTGCGCTCGGCACTTGACGGTCCCACCCAGCCTGCTTGGCTGTAGGTGTAGTAGTTGCCTTCGAGCGTATAGTACGTGATGTCTGCGTTCTCCGGCGGCGTCACAACCTCTGGAGCCTTGGCTGCAGCGAGAGCTTTACTTGCCTTGAAGGGTGTGCCGTTCTTGCTTGTTACGGCCATCATGGGCTTGCTTGCCACTCTTTTAGCATTAGGCATTGTAACCTTCAGGCTCTTTTCAGCCTTTTGCGGCGTTGCAGCAGTGCCATATAGGGGCTTCTGCGCAAAGGTAGCCATTGACACAATGAGTGTCAGGGCCAATAGAGTAAACATTTTCTTCATAATACTTCTCCTTTTTTTGTTAATAGAATGTAGTAATTGTGTGTTGCTTCTGTTGTTGTTTTGAGGGCTGTCCTGTGGCTTTCGGCTGTTGCCGGAGCCGCAGGATTGCCTTTACTGTTTGGTCGTGGTGAATGTAGCCGAACCGTTCTTGGCTGTGTAGGTGACGGTGGTCGGTGCGAAATAGCTGTCGGGTGTGAGGCTCCATGTGGTGCTGAGCACCTTGCCAAGCTCATAGACGGCTTCGACAACCTTGCCCCTGTTGCTGCCAGAGAGCGAGTTGTCGGGCAATGGCTCGTCGAAACTCTCTATCGTGAGCTCGCCCAGGCTGTCGCTATGGCGCTTCATGGAGAGTCCGCCCTTGTAGAGGGTTATTCGGCCAAAGCTCTTCACACCCCATTCCACTACTATTCCGTTCACTCCGTTGCTGGCGTTCGACAGTCCGAAGCCTATTCTGGAGAGCGAACTGTTCTTGTTCCACGCGGTAAATGCTGCTGCCACCTTCTCTATCTCAGCCTTCAGGTCGTCGGATACCGACTCCATGTCGATCCAGAAGATGTCGTTGGTGGTGGCAAGATACTTGCTCCAGGCTGCTGTGACGGTGACTTTTCCGTCCTCGCTGACAAGGTGAGTCTTGTCGTCAGTGAGCGTCAGCTCCTGGAATTTGTCCTCACCCAGCTCCACAGGTGTCTCGAAACGCAGGCCCGTCGGGGTGAACACGCACGAGAGCGAGTCGTTCTGCACGTAGTTGACAAGCTGCTCGCTGTAGCGCATACGACCGTTGTGGAGTCCCGAGATATATTTTGTTTCGGTTCCGTTGGTCACGAAGTACTCGTTGACGGCGTCGCTGCTGATAGCATTGCGCATTGTTTCGCTGTCGTTGATGTAGTCTTGCCACGGACGGTCGCAGGGTATCATGCGGACGTGTCCCTGAAATCTCTCGCCGCGAAGAAGTATCTCCTTGTCGCTGAATGACAGCACAACCAAGTTCTGGTCGCCGTTCATTCCGGCACCGTCTTTGACAATCAGTTCGGGCGCATAGTACCAGGCAACGGGGTCAACGAATGGAGTGAGAACGTCGTTCCACGTGTTGAAAGCCAGCACGAGGCCTTCTTCCTTGAGTATCTGGTAGAGACTGGTCGACTCGGTGTACTTTCCGGCATTGCCGTCGCGCAGGAAACGGTGGTTTCCGGCCATGGTTACTTTGCTGTTCTGGTCGAAGCTGGCAAAGAGGTTGAAGCCCTCGAACACCGACACTTCGCGTCCGCAGAAGTACTGAATGACCCATCCGTTCTGGGCCGAAGCCAGCGTGTGCTGCATGTCCTGTGCCTTGTGCTCGATGCGCAAGGCGGCACTCTCGCCGAAGTATTCGTCGTCTTCAAACCTGCAGGATGTCGTAGCCAGAGCCGTTACACCCGCCAGAAGAATGACACATATTGCTTTTATATCCTTCATAACTGTTGTTTCTTAATGTGATTCGTCTATCTATTTAAGGTCATAGAACACTACGTTGTTCTTCATATACTCGTTGATGTTGTCCTGCCGGTCGCTAACTTCCTTCCTCAGGGTGAAAGCATCGAGGCCCCACTTCTCCGTGTACCACGTCGTTGCTATCGAAATCTTCTTCAGCATGGCGTTGATGCCGGCCAGGTCGTCCTTCGTAGAAATCGAAACCCAGGGCAGGAAGTCGTTGCGGAACGACGTGAACGAGCGCAGCTCGGTGTACTTGTACTGGTCTACGTAATTCTGTTCTTTGTCTAAAACCTGATACTGGTGTGTCTGGGGATCGCCAATCAGCCGATGGACGTCGAGCACATAGCGCTCGGTGTCATCATACTTGCCAGTGAAGGTGTTGTATTCCTTCTCTTTGTACAGTTTGAAGTTGTTCCAGTGGGCATCGGCCTGGTCGATATTTATGTTGAGCTTTTCGCAAAGGTCAAGAATCTCCTCCTTGTCGCCGTTGCGCACGCCCATCGAAGTGGCATTGATGATGCGCATCATCCATCTGTACGGGGTGTCGGTGATGATTCCTGAGAGTGTCTCAACGAAGTCTTCATAGTTTGCCGAGGATGCGTAGTGGGTGACATAGCCCAGCTGGTGGGTTGTTACAGAGTCGCGCTTCTGCCAGTTCTGTGGGTCGTAGGTGCCCGAAGTAACCTGTCCGAAGGTCACGGGATACGACTTGGTCTGGTGCAGAATGTGCGAGAACTCGTGGTGCATGGTGTGGAAGAAGCGTTCGTTGAGCACCTCAACGTCGGCTCCGTCGTACTCCGTGCCCTCGCTCCATTCCTTCATCTCGTTGATGTTATACAGCGTAATCTTCACTCCTCCCGATGCTGTTCCCAGCACTTCGGTGCCTTGTGTTGCGCTGTAACCGCTCGAACCGATGAACTGGAAGATGCGCGGGCCATACTGTTTCATGAAGTCTTCGCCTGCATACTTGGTGTAGACATCGTAGTAAAGGTACATTATCAGGTGTGCCAGCAGCTGCGAGCGCTTGTAGTTGGCAGGCGTGAGCACAAACCGTTTGTCGGCTGCCGCCTGGTCGAAGCGGTAATTCACCTGCACGTTATACGGCACTACAAAGTTGTCGTAGAGCCATTGGTCGAACTCGGCAGTCGACTTTGTCTGGTCGACAGCCGGCACCGAGGTGTCGAAGATGCTGTCGGTGAATTCGTCTTTGCTGCTGCACGATGCCAGAACTGCCATCAGCAGTGGCATGGCTGTTAGGAAAACTATCTTTTTCATCATAGCTGTCATTATGTGTTTTTACTTTGCCAGTTGTGGCTTTGCGGTGAGAACGGAGCTTGTGCTGTGCTGTCCGTTGATGCGGTCGGTAGCCGGATAGCCTGCGTTTATCACGTTGGTAGGTATCTGAATGACGCGTCTTGGGTCGTTCCACTTCAGGTAGTCGTGGGTTACGGAGTATGCCTTCGGGTCGCGATAGGCGTGATGCACGGTGATACCGTAGCGTTTGATGTCGAACCAGCGCAGTCCCTCGAACATCGTTTCAACGCGGCGGAAGTGCAGTATGCAGTCGAGCACCTTGCGCTCGTCGCCTTCCAGCTTTACGAACTCAGAGCTGATGTCCTGCGGATGCAGGTCGCTCACGTAGATGTTTGTAGTGTAGTCGCCCTTGTACCAGTTGCTGATGTTCGCCTGTGTGAGCGGTGCATCAATCATCTTCGACCGTGTCCATGCCTCAAGGTCTTGTATGGCAGCATCCTTCTTGCCAAGATACAGCTCGGCCTCGGCGCGGCACAGCAGTGTCTCCTCAGCCGTGAAGGGCTGGTAGAGGATGTGAACGAAGCCTATGCCGGCAATCTTGTCGGAGTATTCAAAGTACTCATACACCTTGAAGAGCCACGTTCCGAACTCCTGTCCGGCTCCCCATACGTAGAGCTTACCCTGGTATGCCGGTATGCGACCGTTCCAGTTGGGGCCTCCTCCATCGTAAAGGATGTCGAGCGTAGAGGGCACGTTCTCCTCGATAGAGCCGGTATTGATGGCATAACGGCAAGCCGAGAGCATACGGTCTAGCAGCGAGTAGGTGCCAAGGAGCAGGTAGTTGCACGGCGCTTTCTCGTCGTTGTAGTCATTGAGCAGCGTGTTCACGGTGTTGGCACTCATGTTCGACCACTTGCGGAGCGAGGCAGCAGGGTTGTTGCCCAGTGCTGCTGTGGCGTAGTCGTAGCACTTCTGGTAGTCTCTCTTGTAGAGATAGAACCGCGCGGCGAACGCATTGGCAGCATTGCGGTTGAAGTGGTAGGCCGGTACGGTGTAGCGGGAGTCGTCGATAAGGTCTATACCCTCGAGCAGGTCTTTCTCTATTAGGGCGTAGGTCTCGGCTACGCTCTTGCGATACTTGGGGTCGCTGTAGTCTACGTTCACCGTTCGCTCGGGCTCAGTGACGTATGGTATTCCCCAGTCGCTGCTGCTCTGTGTCTCATCCTTATAGGTTTCGGCAAACACGTTGACGAGTATGAAGTGCAGATAAGCCCTCAGCACATGAGCCTCGCCCCACGAATGGGCGAGTGTGGGGTCGCTGGCAGGGTCGCTGCTCATCTGCTTCATGGCCTCGATAGCGTGGTTGGCAACGGCTATTCCCTGATAGTAAGCCTCCCAAACCTGGTACGGAGTGTCGTCGTCGCCGGTGTTATAGTTGCGTATGTCGCCCCAACGGTAAATCTCGTCGTGGAACATTCGGTCGGCATCATGCTTGTTGGCATTAGGCAGAATCACGTTGTTGTCGACGAGGTTGTCGCCGCTCAGCTCGCCGATTACGGCTGGCACGGCAGTGGGGTAGCCCGATGTGAGCAGCAGGGCAACCTTCTCCTGGGTGTCAATCTCTGTACGGTTGTCGGGTACTTCGTCCAGTTTGTCGCTACACGAAACCATCACTCCGGCAGCCACAGCAACCACAGCAGGTGCGCTCAGGCCGCGAAGCAGGTTTCTCACCTTATTATATATATAGCTCATAATTGTATTTTTGCTTTGTTGTTATTTCGGTTTGTGATTTCAACGAATACTTCCTCTCCGCCCTTTAGAAGCTCAGGCGCAGCGTGGCTGTGAACTGTTTGGAGATTGGCGTGGCCACACCGCCGGCATTGATGAACTCCGGATCCTGTCCGTTGAGCTTCTTGTCGGCATAGAGCAGGCACAGGTTGGTGGCTGCTATCTTAAGAGCTGCATTGGTGAGGATGGTCTTGCGCAGCCAGCTTTGCGGCATGGTGTAGGTGAGGGCCACCTCTTTCAGCCTTATGAAGTTGCCGCTGGCGATGCGTGCCGAAGAGTAGTTGTAGGCATTGTAGGCCGTCTTGAGCGTAGTTTCGCCGTAACGGTCGTACTGGTTGATAGATGCTATGGTGGGGATGTTTGTCACAGTCTCGTCGCCTGCTACCATCCAGCGGTTCTTGAACTCGCGCGGCAGTGCCGACAGGTCGCTGTAGTGGTAGGAGAAAGCGGGATCCAGGCGCACCTTATTGCCACCGGAGTAGGTGATGAACACGTCGAGGCCCAGTTTGCCCCAGCTGTCTGTCCATGTGAAAGTGTTGTTGAACGAACCGTACCAAGTAGGATCAGACGGGCCTTCGTACTGCAGGAAGTTGGTCAGACCTTCTGTTTCCTGGAAGTTCACGTCGCCCACGGTCATCTCGCCCTTCTCGTTGATGACTACCGGCAGGCCTTCGTCGTTGAGGCCCGCAAACTTGTAGCTGAATATTGAGCGCACTGGATAGCCCTCGATGGCATATCCCTGTCCGCTGACGAGGTCCACGGCGCGGCTTGCTACCTCGAGCGAGGTAATCTCGTTCTTGGCGTGCGAGTAGATAAGGTCGGATGTCCAGCGGAACTTCACGCCGTTGATGTTCACCGTGGAGAGTCCGATCTCGAGACCGTTCGACTTCATGTCGGCCACGTTGGCATACTTGGCAATCTGTCCTCCGGCACCCTGAGTGTATGTGCGGCCTATCAGGTCGTAGTTGTTTCGCCAGTAGGCATCCACCGTAAGGGCTATGCGGTTGTTCAGGAAGCCCATGTCTATACCGAAGTTCCACTCGTGCTTCTTTTCGTAAGTGAGCTCGTTGTTGGCCAGGTCGCTGATGTATATCTGCGACTCGGCTGCCGAAGTGAAAGGTCGCCATGTGTTCTTGGTCATGTAGATGGCCTCTGCGTTAGTCACCCATGTGGGGCCCGTGTCGGCGGTGAGCGAGTAGCTGCCGCGCAGCTTCAGCTGTGAGAGCCAGTCCTGACAGTTCTTCATAAACGGTTCGTTGGCTATATCGTATGCCAGGGAGATGTTCCATGTGGGCAGCCAGCGGCTCGAGCGGTTCTTGCCCAGGCGGTTTGTGCCTTCGTAGCGGAACGTTCCGTTGATGGTGTAGCGCTGGTCGTAGCTGTAGACGGCCTGTCCGTAGTAGGCCAGAGTGTTGGTCTGGGTGAACGATTCGCCGAAGTAGTCGGTGTTCTCCTCGTTCATCTGCTTGAGCCACAGGTAGGGAGTGTAGACTATTCCGCCGTTGTCGAACTGATAGCCCCAGCCCGTCCAGTGGGTAGAGGTGCGCCTTACGGTCGACAGTTCGCTACCTATCATGGCGTTCACGGTGTGCTTTTCGCCAAACACGTTGCGGTAGTCGGCCATGA
Source organism: uncultured Prevotella sp. (assembly GCA_900318625.1). GTDB lineage: Bacteria > Bacteroidota > Bacteroidia > Bacteroidales > Bacteroidaceae > Prevotella. The sequence continues at coordinate 27,932 of ONLG01000016.1, read as the reverse complement.
AGCGGTAGTTGTTAGAGCGCATCTTGTCGTCATACTGGTATTTGATGCCACCCTTCGGCAGCACCGACTCGGGCAGAGCCTGCTCGTTGTCGGGGTCGGTGTAGAGCAGAGGGTTGCTGTCGCGGATGGTAGAGTTGTCGTCGGTGGCATCCACACCGGCGCGGTAGGCATTGGCCTGGTTCGACTTGTCCATCACGTTGTGCTGTCTGACAGTGTGCGACATACGTGTCGACACGAGTCCAGTGAGCGTGAGGGTGCGTATGGGCTTGTATTCCAGCTCGGCGCGGAACATCAGCTCGTTCACGGTGATGTCGTTGTAGTTGTTCTCAAGCTCGTTGAAGATGTTGAAGCCGGTGTAGAACCGCGTGTAGTTGATGTTCGGGTCCAGACAGCGGCTGGTGTTCATGGCGTAAGAGAAGGGGTTGATGTCGAAGTCGCGCTTCACTTCGCCCGTCACCACATCGGTGGTCTGGTTGAGCGAACCGGGTGCTTCCTGCGTGCGGTGGCTGCCCTGGGCTGCCAGCTTCACGGTCAGGTTCTTCAGAATGTCGTATGATGTGTTGCCGTTGAAAGTGTAACGGTTCACCTTAGAGCGGTTGACGAAGTAGCCCGGGTCGTGCATGAGCGACATTGAGAAGTAGCTCTGCGACTTCTCCGTACCGCTGCTGATGCTCACCGAGTGGGTCTGCGAGATGCTGCTCGAGAAGAGCATATCGAACCAGTCGGTGTTGCGGAACTCGGCCTGCTGCAAGTATGCGTTGCGTGCCGCCTCGGTGTTTTGCAGTCCGAAGGTGCCCGTCGTGGGGTCGTACTTGCGCAGCTGCTGATACATATATCCGTAGACACCCGTGTTCTGGGCGTTTACGATGTTGTCAATCTGTAGCCATCCCTTGTCGGCCATTTCCTTGTAGACACCCATTATCTCCTGCGAGTTCATAATGTTGTAGTCGCGGTAGCGGGGCTTCATGCGCGTGGTGAACTCACCGGTGTATCCCACAGTGGCGCGTCCCTTGGTTCCGCGCTTGGTGGTGATTACGATCACGCCGGCCATGGCGCGCGCACCATAGATAGATGTAGCCGAACCGTCTTTCAGGATGGTGAACGACTCGATGTCGTCGCTGTTCAATCCTGCCACTGCACTCGAGATAAGGGTCTTTGCATCGCCCGATGCCAGCTCGTCGGCACTGACGTCTACGTTGTCTTCATATATCACTCCGTCGATCACCCACAGCGGTTTCGAGTTGCCGTAGATTGATGTGGCACCGCGCACGCGTATCTTTGGCGAGGCTCCGAAGGTGCCGCTGACGTTCGTCACCTGCACACCGGCCACGCGGCCCTCAAGCGAGCGGCTCACGTCGGCCATACCCGACAGCTTCGACTTGTCGGCATCGATCTTTGTCGAGGCACCGGTGAAGAGGCGCTTGTCCATCTTTCCCATACCTGTCACCACCACTTCGCCCAGCTGCTGGGCGTTGTCGGGCTGCAGGGTCACTTTCATGTCAGTCGCTCCCTTCAGTGTTTGCGTCTGCATACCTATGTAGCTGATCACCAACTGTGGGTTCTGCTGTGTTGTTTGGAGTTCAAAACGACCGTCTATATCGGTCACGGTACCGGTCTTCGTGCCTTTCACCAACACCGATGCGCCAATCACGGGCTCGCCATCGTCTGATGAGATCACAGTTCCCGATACCGTAGTCTGGGCTAATGCCGTTCCCAATGCCAGGAATAGGCCAACTAAAATCAGGGGTAGCTTTTTATTCATATAAGTTAATATATTTGTTTGTTACGTCTTTTTCAATATTAGATCTGCACACCTCTGCCTGCGAGGTGGTAGATTAACACTGTTTTATCTTCCAAGGTTATAATTTGCAAAAATAGCACAAATACGTCTACAATGCAAACAAATCTAAAAGAAACGTTCAAAATTTTAATTTTTTCCCGATAAATATAGATTTTAGTAACCTAATCAGCCATTTTATTTACTATTCGGAACAATCCGTTTTGCGCCATTTGGCGCATTTTGGGTTCGCGGCTGTGCTTGTTGTGCTCGCCCGAAACAGTCGTCAAGCATCCCCGAAAGCACGAGGTTGCATATATATAATAAGGTGATGCGGGGTCGGGGAATATCTTTTCACCAAGTGATATGACTCATATAACTGGCCAATATGACTCATGTTGCAACCCTATATGCCCCATGTTGCCGGCCACCCTCAATCCTCTCTCCAACTACCGCGTCTCTCTCTTATATATAAAAATGAAGCCCGAGGCTGATTGTTTCAGCCCCGGGCTTCTGCTATAGTGTGGAAAGGATTATTCAGCTGTTTCCTCTTTGTCGGCAGCGGCGTTCTCGGCATCGATAGCCTTAATCTTGTCGCGAGTGAGTTTCAGGTCGTCCTTCAGCTTCTCCACCTTTCGGTTCATCTCGTCAATCAGGCTGTTGCCCTTCTTCGACGATGCGTTGAGGAAGCCGAGGTTGTTTTCGTAGGTGTTGATTTCCTGTCGCAGCTGCTCGTAACGGCGCATCAGACGGCTGCGTTCGCTGTCGAGGGCCGTTGCTCCGCGCTCAGCCATGCTCTTGAGGTTGCTCTTGAAGCTGTCAAGACGGCGGCGGGCAGCCGAGATGTGGAACTCTTTGTAGAGTTTGTCGGTTATCTCGTGGTATTCCTTGTAGAGCTTGTCCTTCTCCTTGAAGGGCACGTGGCCCGTCTTGTTGTACTCTTCAACCAGCTCGTGAACCTTCTCCTGTATGTCCTCTGTTTTCTCTTCGGCCAGTTCTTTGAGCTTTGCAATGATGGAGCGCTTCTTCTCAAGGTTTTCTTTTTCCTCGTTGCGCGTTCCTGCGTTGGCTGCGTTTCGCGCCTCGAAGAAGTGGTTGCAGGCTCCGAGGAAGTCGTTCCAGAGTTGGTCGCCCAGCTTCTTGGGCACCATGCCGATGGTCTTCCACTCTTTCTGAAGGGCTATGAGCTTGTCTGATGTCTTCTTCCACTCGGTGCTGTCTTTCAGAGCCTGTGCCTGCTCTACGAGTGCGCGCTTCTTTTCAGCGTTCTCGGCGAACTTCGCCTTGAGGTCTTTGAAGAACTCGCCCTTGCGCGAGAAGAAGTCGTCGCAGGCTGCGCGGAAGCGCTCAAATATCTTCACGTTCATCTTCTGCGGCGCGAAGCCTATCGTCTTCCATTCCTGTTGCAGCTCAATGATTTGTTTCGTCTGCTTCTCCCAGTCGGCAGAGCCTTTCTTTTCCTCGGCGGCGATGGCCTCTACTTTCTCGCAGAGCTCCGTCTTGCGCTGTAGGTTCTCCTCTTCCTTGGCTCGCAGCTGCTCGAAGTGCTGCTGGTGGCGCTTGTTGATTACTGTCGATGCCTCCTTGAAGCGTGCCCATACCTGCTCTCTGAGGTCTTTGGCCACTGGTCCGGCTTCGCGGTACTGCTGGTGAAGCTCTTGCAGCTGGTGGAAAGCGCTGATAACGTCTGGCTCGTCGGCAAGTTTCTCGGCGGCTTCGCACAGGCGTGTCTTTATCTCGAGGTTCTTCTTGAAGTCGTATTCGCGTGCTTCGATGTTCAGTTTCAGCAGGTCGTAGAACTGCTCCACATAGAGCTGGTAGTTGCGCCACAGCTCGTTGGCCTTGTCAGCCGGCACAGTCTTGATTTCCTTCCACTCCTGTTGCAGAGCCTTGAAGTCGGAGTACGACTTGCCAGCTTCCTCGGGCGAGGTAGCCATGGCCTTTATCTTCTCGATTATAGCGAGCTTCTTCTCAAGGTTTTCCTGCTTTTCCTGTTCCTGTTCGAGGAAAGCCTTCTGGCGTTTTTCCTTTATTATTGACATCTCTTGCTTGAAAGCTTCCTCGTCTTCGTCGGGCATTACCTGGTATTTATCAGGGTCGCCGCCTGCTTCGAGGTACTCGCGCTGGGCTGCTTCGCGCTCGGCGAAGTGCAGTTTGTAGAAAACAGTCTTCAGCAAGTCCACTTCAGTCTTTGCTGGAGTGTCGCTTCCCTGAGCTATTTCCTTCATCCTCTGCAGCACCTCCTGCTTGGTGGCATAGTTTTTCCTGATTTGCTGCTCAGGCTCCACGGCTGCTTGGTCGTTTTCTACTGCAGTTTCCTCTGTTGCTTTGAGCTCTTCCTGTGTTGTAGTCTCAACAGTTTCTTCTGCTTGCTTAAGTTCTTCTGTGCCCTGCTGGAGGGCTTTCTCTTGAGAGTCCATAATAAAAATAGGTGTGATCAGTTCAAATATTACAAGCTGCAAACTTATATAAAATATTCTAAAAAGCCTAATTTTGTGATTTTTTTTTGGCTTAGAGGATATTTTTGGCTGGTGGGATGCGTGACAATGAGGGCTTGATGGGTGAGATTGGAGGTGTGGGCGTAATGGCTATGTGGTGTTATGCGGAAGGCCGACAGTTGCCTGTCAGCCGTAGGCATCTGTCAGATTAGTCGTTTGTGGCGCAGTATCCACCATATACCTGCCGATACAACGACCGACATTATGATAGCCAAGATGAACCCGAACTTGCTCGTTTCCATTCCGTTGACGAGGTTCATGCCGAACAGCGAGGATATAAGCGTGGGGAACATCAGTATTACCGAGAACGAAGTGAGCGTTCGCATCACAGTGTTCATGTTGTTGTTGATGATGCTGGAGTAGGTAGACATGGTCGATTCCAGGATGTTCGAGTAGATGTTTGCCGTTTCCCGCGCCTGCGACATCTCGATGTTGACGTCTTCAATCATGTCGGCATCGAGCTCATCGACCTGAAGCTTGAACTTCAACTTCTGCAACAGGTTCTCGTTACCACGTATTGAGGTGATGAAATAGGTCAGCGAGTCTTGCAGACGGCTCAGTCCGATAAGGCTCTCGTTGTTCACGTCTTGGTCCAGGTTGCGTTTGGCTCGGTCAATGAGCGTGCTTATCTGCTTGAGTCGCTTCAGATACCACACTGCCGACGAGAGAAACAGTCGGAAAATCATGTCGACATAGTCCACGAAACCCTCGTTGCGCCTCTGTTGATATGCCACGAAGTCGAGCATCATGTTCGTTTCGTAGTAGCATACGGTGATGGTGATGTCGCGTTTGTGTATTATACCGAGCGGCACGGTTGTGTATGGCGTGCGCGAGCGTACCTCTTTGACGTATGGAATACGCAGAATGATGAGCATCCATCCGTCGTCGTACTCGTAGCGAGCCCGCTCGTCGGTATCGCTGATGTCGGTCAGGAAGTAATCGGGTATGTTGAACTCGTTTTCCAGATACTCGCGGTCCTGCTCGGTGGGGCAGGTCATCTGTATCCAGCATCCCGGCTGCCACTCCTTGAGTGGTGCGAGGGTTCCGTTGGTGTTCCAGTACTTTTTCATTGGTTGGTCCTCCGTGCATGATTGTGGTGCGAGGACTAACCGCCGAGGGTCATGTCCTCACGCCAGAAGATTGAATGTTTCCGCGTGATAGTCGTCCATGATGTGTTATATATTAAATAAGGTGTAGCCCGCTGCGGGCTTTCTGCGTGTGCAAAGTTAACAAAAAACGGGTGTAATGCAATGCAAAAAACTTGCTTTTTTATGCCTGTTTTAAGGCGTGTTGGTTTTTGTCATGGTGTTTTTCGATCACTAAACCGCTACTCCTGTGCGCAAAATGTCTTGATAGAGCATAGTGTCTTCGCCGCTTACTATCAGCACAGGCTCAATGAGAACGCTCACTTTGTCAATGTCGTGCCACAAGTCGGCAGACTTTTCGAGCCATTCTTCGTCTTGAATGTTGTTTACAACAACCGCAACGTCAATGTCGCTCCACGGTCCCGGATGCCCTTTGGAGTAGGAACCATAAAGATATACCTTCGGAGTTTCAGCAAACCGAGGGGCAATGACGCGTTTATATTGTTTCACAAGGTCTATTGCTTCGTTTCGGGAAAGCACTTTTGGAGTATCCATTGCTTGAATTTTTTAGTTTCCTCTATGATGTATAGTGAGCCACTCTCGTTGAGCATACGTGCCACTCGCGCCTTGTGCTCCGGGTAGCGAGCTGCAATATACATCGGACTCATTATCTCAATAAACCTTCGTTGTTCGCTGGTCAGTTCGTCTTTGAGACCGCATCCTTCCAGCAGTCGGAAGTGGTTGTGGATGTATAGCGGTTCGTTGTCGCAGCTGATAATCCAATAGGCTTTGATTAACTTCTCTATAGCCTGATGGCACATAAACCCGATGTAAAGCCAACGACCACTTTTGTAAAGAGCTTCGGCTGCGAGCAAGTCTTCTTCAACTTGTTCCAACCATTTCTCCGCAACGTTTCTCTTGTTCATTCCTTGTGGTTTTGTTGGTTGATGCCACAAAGATAGCAAATTGAATTCAAAGTAATGCAAGGAAGATAGGTATAAAAATGAATTATTCGCACGAACTATAAGCTACGCCGGAGAAGTGGCAAAATGTAGGCAAGACGGCTGGCAGTTACCTAAAAGTAAGGTTTCATGGTAAATTTCCTTGCTAAATGTTATTTATTTATCAAGAAAGCAGTACTTTTGCAAGCGAAAACGCAAAATAGTAAACTAAAAAACATAATCGTATGAAGAAGATCAGAGCCGCCGTAGTGGGCTACGGCAACATCGGACGTTTCGCGGTTGAGGCCCTCGAAGCCTCTGCCGACTTTGAGATAGCAGGCATCGTGCGTCGCAGCGGCAGTGCCAACAAGCCTCAGGAGCTGGCTGCCTACAATGTCGTTAGCGACATCAGCGAGCTCAGCGACGTCGACGTGGCTATCCTTGCCACCCCGACACGCAAGTGCCCGGAGTATGCCAAGATGATAATTCCTATGGGAATAAACACCGTTGACTCGTTCGACATCCACACCAGCATAGTAGACTACCGCCGCGAGATGATGCCCATCTGCCAGGAGAACGGTCGTGTGAGCGTTATCGCAGCCGGATGGGATCCGGGAAGCGACTCCATCGTGCGCACGCTGATGCAGAGCCTCACCCCCAAAGGACTGTCGTACACCAACTTCGGCCCCGGAATGTCGATGGGCCACAGCGTGTGTGTGCGCAGCAAAGAGGGCGTTAAGGATGCCCTTTCGATGACCATCCCCTTGGGCGAAGGCATCCACCGCCGCATGGTTTACGTGGAACTCGAGGACGGCGCGTCGCTCGAAGAGGTGACAAAGCTGATCAAGGCCGACCCATACTTCGCCAACGACGAGACCCACGTGTTCGCAGTGCCGTCGGTCGACGACGTTAAGGACATGGGCCACGGCGTGAACCTCGTGCGCAAAGGTGTGTCGGGCAAGACCCAGAACCAGCGCCTGGAGTTCAACATGAGCATCAACAATCCCGCCCTGACCGCTCAGGTGCTCGTCAACGTGGCTCGCGCGTCGATGCGCCTGCAGCCCGGATGCTACACCATGGTTGAGATACCAGTCATCGATATGCTTCCCGGCGAGCGCGAGGACCTTATCGGACATCTCGTGTAAGCATTTCGTCCCCGGCATCGCAGAGAAAAATCATCTGCGGCGGGGCGATTGTAAAATAAAAGTGCTGATAAAAGGCTGTTGCGGAAATGATAATTCAGAGCCGCAAACAGCCTTTTTCTGTGCAGAAACGTCAGTCCGCGTTCGCAGAAATTCGTTTGCAGTGGAGGAAAAAGCCACTTTCTGTTCGATATTCAAGCCCGTTGGCTTCCTCTTTCGGCAGTCAGCGGTCGTTTTGCCCGTTGCCGAAAAGCGTTCGTCCGAGCTTCTTCAGCAATGGCTCGCATACCTCTTCTCCTTTTCACGGAAGGTGTGCTGCACTATGTAATGGGCAGAAAATGAACGCGTTGCGGTGTTTTAACATTTCTCCCAAGGGGGCTGTAAACTTTCTCCAGCAGCCCCGTAACATTGCTACGGGATAGCTGGAGCATCGCTCCAAGGGCTCTGTAAGGTTGCTCCAAGGCATCCGGAGAAAACTTACGGAGCACGTGGGAAGGGCAGGGGAGATAGCGGTCGGGTGACTTCCAGTCCCGTTAAGGCACACTACAGGGCTGTTTCGGGCCGTAAAAACTCAGCTGTGTGGCTTCGACCGCTCATTCGTTGCCAAATAATCGGCTTTTTAAGGCTTTGTTGTAAGGATGTTTCGCAATTGTGAAAAAATATTGCGCTTTTTGCGGTTTGTTTAAAATAAATTAACTAACTTTGTCCGAGTAGTCGGCATCAGCGTTTCTGCGCGTTGCGCCTGCGGTTCCCAAATTAACTATGAAACTACCTTGACAATCATCTGAACACTACCATTATGAAAATCTATCTAACTTTGCTTGCTGCCTTTGCCTTCTCCGGCGCTGCCACTTCGCAGACAGTTGGCTCGGAGCAGCGTACTCATCGTGCTTCGCAAGGCGACAGCACGGGCATCGTCAGCACCACTCTGCCCGGCAACGGCTCAGTGGACTTCATCGATGCCGACCATTTGAAGAAAGGATTGGTTACTAACTCCGTGAACGAACTCGCAGGCCAGGCTGCCGGCGTTGTGGTTTCGTCGGCTGCCGACCGAATGGCCATGCTCTCGTCGGTGCGTGTGCGTGGTACCACTTCACTGACCGGCGGCAACGACCCGTTGGTAATCATCGACGGGGTTTACAGCGACCTGACCACCCTCATAGGCATCTATCCTGCCGACATCGAGAGTTTCACCATCTTGAAGAACGCTGCCGAGACGGCACCCTTCGGCTCGCGAGGTGCCAGCGGTGTGATTGTTGTGTCTACTAAGAAAGGTAAGAACCAGAAATTCCAGATAGCCTACGACACCAACATGGGCTTCGAGCGCGTGTTCAAGACACTCAATATGCTCAAGGCAGCCGACTATCTTGCCACTGCCGACCGTCTGGGGCTGACCTCCATGACGCGCGGAACGGAAGACACCGACTTCCAGCGCGGCATAACGCGCACGGGACTCGTGCAGAACCACCACATAGCCTTCAGTGGCGGCAACGAGAAGAGCAACTATCGCGCCTCGTTGGGCTTCATGGACCACAACACCGTGGTGCGTGTGAACAAGTACCAGACCTTCACCGCCAAGGTAGACCTGCAGCAAAAAGCCTTCAGCGACCTGCTTGCCATCGACCTGGGAATGTTTGCCAGCACGCAGCGCAACGAGTATATCTACGACCAGCAGAAGCTGTTCTACTCTGCTGCCGCGCAGAACCCGAGCCTTCCGTTCGGCTCTAAGAAAACCGGGTGGCAGCGAAATGCCAATGCCTCGCAGATAAATCCGCCGGGAGCATTGCTCGAAGACAAGAAGCACGAGCGGCAGCAGACCGTGAATACCCACCTCGGACTGGACTTCGACCTGAGCCGCTACATAGCCATCGAGGGCCGCGATGCCTCGATGCAGCCTTCTTTCCACGTGAAAGCCTTCGGCTCATACAGCAATTCGAGCATAGCCAACAATGAGTTCCAGCCCACATGGACCTCTGGCGACGGCAAGATAATGCGCAAGGAAGAGAAGTATGAGGACTGGTTGGGCAACCTGATGGTGAACTTCAGCAACCAGTGGGGAATCCACAAGCTCTCTGCCACCGCCCTGGCCGAATATCACCGGGGTATGCGCCGCGGCTACTGGACCACCGTGAAAGGACTCACCAACAACTCCATGGGCTATGACGGAGTGGCCGGCGGAGCCATCATTCCATACGGCGACACAGGCAGCGACTACGAGTCGCCATCGCTGCTGTCGTTCCTTGGCATGGCCGAATACACCCTCTTGAACGCATATACGCTCAGCGCAACGGTACGTGCCGATGGCAGCTCGCTCTTCGGAGCCAACAACCGCTGGGGCGTATTCCCCTCGGTGTCGGCATCGTGGGACGTGCTCAAGACTTTCAGCATACCGCAGCTCACCATGCTCAAGCTGCGCACGGGCTACGGTCTGAGCGGAAACCTGGGCGGAATAGAGTCCTACAACACGCTCATGCTCATACGTCCGTCGGGCGTGGTGCCCTGGGAAGACACACCGCAGGTGACGTTTGCACAGCTGAGCAACATCAATCCCGACCTGAAATGGGAGACACGCTCGAGCTTCAACATCGGCCTCGATGTCGGAACATGGAACAACCGACTGGTGCTCACGGCTGAATACTACTACTCTCGCACGCGCGATATGCTCTATCAGTACGAAGTGCCCGTGCCGCCGTTCCCCTACAACAAGTGGGTGGCCAACCTCGGAAAGATGAGCAACCAAGGTTTTGAAATCGGTCTCGGCATCACGCCGATACTCAAGCGCGACCTGGAACTCAACATCAACGTCAATATGTCGTTCCAGAAGAACCGCCTCATCTCGCTCTCGGGTTACTACAAAGGCACCTATATGCGTGCTTCGGACATCACACCGCTCGGATCGCTCGACGGAGCAGGCTTCCACGGGGGCAACAACAACATCGTCTACCAGATTGTGGGGCAGCCCCTTGGTGTGTTCTACCTGCCTCACTGCACCGGCATCACCACCGATGAGAAGGGCCGCAAGGTGTATGAGATAGCCGACTTGGATGGCAACGGAACGGTGAACCTCGAGGACGGAGGCGACCGTTACATAGCCGGACAGGCCATGCCGAAGATGTTGCTGGGCTCGAACATATCGCTGAGATACAAGGATTTCGACTTCTCGGTGCAGATGAACGGTGCCTTCGGACACAAGATTTACAACGGAACGGCTCTCACTTACATGAACATGGGTTCGTTCCCCGACTACAACGTGTTTGCCAAAGCTCCCGAGCAGGGTATCTACGACCAGCGTGCAACCGACTATTATCTGGAAAACGGCAACTACCTGAACTTCGACTACGTCACCGTGGGATGGAATGTTCCGATTAAGAAGGGCAAGGTGGTAAGCGCGCTCAGGCTCAGCCTCTCGGTGAACAACCTCGCTACCATCACTGCCTACAGCGGACTGTCGCCAATGATCAACTATTCGGCAGTGGGTCCGACACTCGGTATCGACGACAAGCGCACCTATCCGCCGTACCGCAGCTACTGTCTCGGAGTGAGCATACAGTTCTGACGGCAGACAATTAGATGTTTGACGGTTAGACGGTTGGAGGTTAGACGGTTAGAGAATAGTGACTTCAGCTGAATGTAAGTTGGCAAAATATAACTTATTCGTAGAATGGAAGATTTCTATTATAGGAAGCTCAAGGTCTACCACCTTGCAAAAGAATTGGTAGCCGATGTTTACAGTTTGGCTAAATCCTTTCCAAAGACCGAACAATATGGCCTTACCTCACAGCTGTGCAGAGCCGTTATATCCATTCCCTCAAACATTGCTGAGGGGATGGGACGCTTTTCCAAGAAGGAGAGGGTACACTTCCTTGAAGTAGCCTATGGCTCATTGATGGAAACGATGTGCCAATTGGAAATAGCGGAAATGCTGGAATATATCAGTGAAGAGCAAATTCAAGGCATTGAAACAAAGGTGACCAATGCGTCGAAAATGCTGATTAGCCTGAGAAAAGCAATTGAAAACAAAATAACAAACTGACCGGGGCGACGGAGCAAGAGGCGAACAGGGAGGCAGACACTATACTCTCACCCCTAACCCCTCACCTCTCACCCCCTCAAATCTAAACAACAATGAAACAATACATATACATGGCAGCGGTTGTAGCTGCTTCGTTGACCGTCACTTCCTGCTTGGACGACGACCCGAAATCGTCGTTGCCGATTGATGATGCATACCAGAACGCCAGTACACTCGTTATTGGCACAGTGGCGGAAATATACAACTACATTGGCGGAAATGCCGATAGTCAGGGACTGCAAGGCTGCACACGCGGTGTCTACGACCTCAACACCTTCACCACCGACGAGGCTATGCTGCCCACGCGCGGCGGCGACTGGTACGACGGAGGACTGTGGCAGGGACTCTACAACCACACCTGGACAGCCGAGGAGAGCATACTGGAAGCCACGTGGAACTATCTTTATAAGGTGGTGATGCTTAGCAACCACCACCTCGGGGTGCTTAACGACAAAGCAAATCTGTTAGATGAGGATAAATTTAAGGCGTATAATGCTGAGCTGCGTGGCGTTAGAGCCATGTTCTACTTCTATCTGATGGATCTCTTCGGACGCGTGCCAATAGTATTAGGCAGCGACACAGACGTAAGTGGGGTCGCTCAAAGCAAGCGCAGCGAGGTGTTCAGGTTCATCGTCAGTGAGCTTCAGGAGGCTATTCCCAATCTCTCCAATGACCACAGCAGCTTGGAGGGCGACTACTACGGACGCATGACGCGCCCGGTGGCTTATTTCCTGCTGGCTAAACTCTACCTCAATGCTGAGGTTTATTGCAATGACGACTGGACATCGGGCACTAAGCCTGATGGCTCGACAATGACGTTCGACACACCCGATGGTGAAAAAAACGCTTGGGAAGCTTGCATATACTATTGTGACTTGTTGAAAGACAATGGCTATGAGCTGGAGTCGGACTACACATACAACTTCTCTCGTCACAACGAAATGTCCAAAGAGAACATCTTTACCATACCTATGGACAAGATGCTCTACAAGAATCAGTTCCAATATCTGTTCCGCTCGCGTCACTACGCGCACGGAGCAGCATTGGGTATGGATGCTTGGAACGGCACTTCTGCCACTCTTTCCACGGCAAAAGCCTTCAGCTACGGAACAAAGTATGAGGATATGCGCTGGGATTGGTGTTTCTATTCCGGACCGTTGTTCATCAATCGCAAGCCTGTGCTGCTCGAAGACGGTAAGCAACTCAACTATCGTCCGCTGGAGATAGCCCTCGACCTCACGGGTTCGCCCTATGAGAAGACAGCAGGAGCACGCATGAAGAAATATGAAACAGACCAGACGGCATACGCCGACGGTAAGCTTCAGAGTAACGACATCGTGCTATTCCGATATGCCGACGTGCTGCTGATGAAGGCTGAGGCCAAGGCACGCAACGGCGGCGACGGCTCTGCTGAGGTCAATGCGATAAGAAAACGTGCTCAGATGGATAAGATAGACCTGACACAGCTCACCACATACCTCACACCGGGTACCGAAGGGCTGCCCAATATGACGCCGCAGCTCTCTGCAATACTGCGCGAGCGACTGCTCGAACTGGTGTGGGAAGGATGGCGAAGGAACGACCTTGTGCGCTTCGGACTGTTCCATAGGGCTTACGACCAGCGTGTCCCGTTAGCTTCCGAGGCTGATGCGCACACCACAGTGTTCCCCATTCCGAACGCGGTAATCGACCACCTGTACGGCTTCACGCAGAACCCAGGCTACTGAACCATGCGGCACGGTTGACGAACAAAGCGGAGAAGAAAAACCGAAATATAGTGGCAGAAGGGTTGCTGTTTTGTGAAAAAATTGTACTTTTGTGGCTGACACCTCTTAACCGTTACCGCTAAAGATGCAGAAAACAGCACTTGCAGCACTCTTCTTCACCGCCGCAATGGTGGCATCGTGCGGAGATGAGGCACGCGAACCAGTGTGTCTCATGCCCGATACCACGGTTGTCAGACCGGGCGACATAGTGTTCAGGCGCGGCGGAGGGTTCACATCTCATGCCGTTGTCACGCTCGATGCCCACGGATACTACTCTCATGTGGGGATGGTTGTCGACACGGCAGGTCGCATGATGGTGGTTCATGCAGTGCCCGGAGAGCCAGATTTCGAGGGCGATCCAGACCGGGTGAAGCTCGACAGCTTGCAGAAGTTCTTCTCGTCGCTCTATACCGATTGCGGCGAAGTGTGCCGGGTGAGCGATGAGAAGGTGGCGGGCAAGGCGGCAGAGGTGGCTAAGCAGGTGCTGCGAAGGAACACACTGTTCGACCATGACTACCGCAACGACGACTCTACGCAGATGTACTGCACCGAGCTGGTGCTCTATGCGTATCGCAAGGCGGGCCTCAGCCTCACCGACAAGGAGCCTCACTACGTAGAGCTGCCGCTGCTCAAGAGCAGTGTCTACTATCCGTCGGATGTTTATTTCTCAAAGAAAATACATTCAATCACTAAGTTTTAACCCATTTAAAAAACAACGCAAAGATGAAGAAAGTACTATTTTTCGCAGTCGCAATGGTAGCCATGGTCATGGCAAGTTGCAGCAAAGGTGGAGACAACACTCCCAGAGCGGTAGCCGAGAAGTCGGTGGAGTGCCTGAAGAACAAGAACTATGAGGGCTACGTAGACCTCATGCTGATCGACGACAAGGGCAAGGGAGCCGAGGAAGTGAAGAGCACCAAGCAGATGTACGTGGGCATGATGAAGTCTAAGTACGAGGATAAGGTGAAGAAAGAGGGCGAAATGAAGAGCTACTCGTTCATATCCGAGGACGTGAAAGACAGCACCGCTACCGTAAAGATGCTGCTCAACATGGAGCAGAAGAACGACACCATGATCGTTAGCTTGAAGAAAGACAAGGACGGAAAGTGGAAGGTTAAGCAGAAGAAGTAATCTTTCTGTCCGCTGAAAAGGCTCACGGCGCATCGTTGCCACGGGGCTGGAACAATAAGAAAATCGGGGAGAAGCACTGAGCTTTTCCCCGATTTTCGTGTTTGTTTGCTATGTGATGTGAGTCGGTTAGAGCTGGAACTTGTAACCGAGAGTAACCTGGATCACGCTGTTCTTGGGGCTATCCTTCTCAACATTTATCGCTTTGGTCAGTCCGAAGTTGTAACGGGCATCGAGCTGGAAGTTTGCAAACTCGTAAGAAATTCCAACCGGAATTGAAAGGTCAAAGCCTTTTACATCGTCTTTGCTCAACTTTCCTGAAGCTTCATGGCCGGTAGAGAATTCTCCATCAATCTTCTTGTTGATGCAGAAACCAGGCTGGATACCCAGTTTAACGGCCAGACCGGGCACAACATACACGTTGGCAAGGATGGGCACGTTGATGTAGTCGAGCTTGAGCGTTCCTTTCACGTACTCTCCCTTAGCTTTGCATCCCTGCATACTGTAGATGGCACCGAGCGAAACGCTGACTATGTCAGATGCATAGTATTCTGCCTCGAGACCGGCAGCGAGTCCTACGCGCATACTGGGCTTGTTCATGTTGGTCATATTGGCAAAGTTGATGCCTACTTTGGGCTGGAGAGTGAAGCTACCAACCTCGTGCTGTGCCATGGCACATACAGAAGACAGCACCAAAGCTGCCATAATCATTAGTTTTTTCATTTCTTTTTTCTTTAAATGGTTAAACTTATATGAAACTAATAACGTCATTTTGCTTGTTCTGAGATAGCCTGCTTGATCTTGGCTTCGAGCTCGTCGCACAGCTCAGGGTTGTCTCTGAGCAGCGACTTTGCGGCATCGCGGCCTTGTGCAAGCTTCTGTCCGTCGTAGCTGAACCACGAACCCGACTTCTGGATGATGCCGTATTCCACTCCAAGGTCGATGATTTCGCCTACCTTCGAGATGCCTTCGCCGAACATGATGTCGAACTCTGCGCGGCGGAAAGGAGGCGCAACCTTGTTCTTCACGACCTTTACCTTGGTGAGATTGCCCAGCACTTCGTCGCCGTCTTTTATGGCAGTGCTCTTTCGGATGTCTATTCTCACGCTGGCATAGAACTTCAGCGCGTTGCCGCCGGTGGTCGTTTCGGGGTTGCCGAACATTATTCCGATTTTCTCGCGCAGCTGGTTTATGAAGATGCAGGTGGTGTTTGTCTTTGCTATCGTTGCCGTGAGTTTGCGCAGCGCCTGGCTCATCAGTCGTGCGTGGAGGCCTACAGCCGAGTCGCCCATCTCGCCTTCGATTTCCTTTTTCGGCGTTAGTGCAGCCACGGAGTCGATAACGATGATGTCAATAGCCGATGAACGTATCAGCTGGTCGGCTATTTCGAGAGCCTGCTCGCCGTTGTCGGGCTGGCTTATCCACAGGTTCTCTACATCGACACCCAGCTTTTCGGCATAGAAACGGTCGAAAGCGTGCTCTGCATCGATGATGGCAGCTATGCCGCCCTGCTTCTGCGCCTCGGCTATCGCATGGATGGCGAGGGTTGTCTTGCCCGATGACTCAGGGCCGTAAATCTCGATTATGCGCCCTCTGGGGTAGCCGCCAACACCCAGTGCGAGGTCGAGACCGATGCTTCCGGTGGGTATCACGTCAACGCTCTCTATGCTGTCGTCGCCCAGTTTCATAATGCTTCCTTTGCCGAAATCCTTTTCTATCTTCGACATGGCAGCCTGAAGGGCTTTCAGCTTGCCTTCCTGTGGACTCAGCGCAGTGCTTTCGGTTTCTTTCTTTGCCATAGATGTAGTAGTCTTTAAGAGATTTATTGCAAATTTAAAACGAATACTTTAATTGCCAAAAAATATTTAATTAAAGTTTAAAGAATACCAAATATATTCTTATTTTTGCCGTATAAAAATGACAAACATCAAGTTATGGAGGATATAGACATTCGTTGGAAACAGCGTTTTGAGAACTTTAGCAAGGCATTGGCTTTGCTAAATGAGGCATCAATGATAGTTGCGCGTCACCTGAACCATGACACCGGGGTGGCAGACTTGCTTGCCGAGGGTCTTGTGCAACGGTTTGAGTATACCCACGAGTTGGCTTGGAACGTGATGAAGGACTATGCCGAGTATCAAGGATATACTGATATTCGCGGTTCTCGCGATGCTATCAGGTACGGCTTACAGAGCGGCTTGATTGACGACAGGGTCTGGATGAAGTCAATAGAAGACCGAAACCTATCCTCACACCACTACGACAGCAGCACGGTAGAGGCCATTCTCGGACGAATAACGGAAACCTACCTGCCGCTGATGAACCGTTTTGAAGAAACAATGAAAGGGCTAATGTGATGGAGTACGGACTTGACGACAGTGACATGAAGCTGATGCAACAGATATTTTCGCAAGTTGGAAATATCGAAAAGGTGCTGCTTTATGGTTCAAGAGCAAAGGGAACAAACAAGGCTTTCTCTGATATTGACATCACTTTGGTTGGCGACCGTCTGACAGACAGCAACCTGATGGATGTTATGAGTAGCTTGTCGGAGTCGTCGCTGCCCTATTTCTGCGACGTGTCGCTATACAAGAATATCACTAATCCAGCCCTTCTTTCCCATATTGAGCGCCGGGGAAAGGTGATTTACAAAGCTTAGGAAATAAGGAAATCCCCCTAAAGCCTGCGTTGGAATGGCTTTAGGGGGATGTGCTTTTAGAGTTCCAGGTCGCCGTCGTGCTCTTCTATCCACGGCAGACCCTGCTTTCCGAGTTGCTCCATGAACGGATCCGGGTCGAAGTCTTCCACGTTCCATACTCCCGGTTTGCGCCACAAGCCTTTGCAGAACATCATTGCGCCAATCATTGCGGGCACGCCGGTGGTGTAGCTCACGCCCTGCATACCCGTTTCGCGGTAGGCTTCCTGATGCTTGCAGTTGTTATATATATAATAGGTGTGCTCCTTTCCGTCTTTCAGTCCGCGTATGCGACAGCCTATCGAGGTCTCGCCCTCGTAGTTCTCGCCAAGGTCTTGCGGGTTGGGCAGCACGGCTTTGAGCAGCTGCAGCGGCACAATCTTCACCTTCACCGTCTTCTCCGGGTTGTCGGCGAGCGGTGCCTCGTACTCAATCTCGTCGATACGGCTCATTCCTATGTTCTGAATGACGTCGAGATGCTTTATGTACTGCTCGCCGAAAGTCATCCAGAAGCGAGCCTGACGTATGGTGGGATAGTTCTTCACGAGCGACTCCAGCTCCTCGTGGTGCAGCAGATACGACTCTCTGGGGCCGATGTTGGGGTAGGTGAGGGGCTTGTGAATCTCCAGCGGCTCGGTCTCTATCCATTCGCCGTCCTTGTAGTAGAGTCCTTTCTGGGTTATTTCGCGGATGTTTATCTCGGGATTGAAGTTGGTTGCAAATGCCTTGTGGTGGTCGCCTGCGTTGCAGTCAACGATGTCGAGGTACTGAATCTCGTCGAAGTGGTGCTTTGCAGCGTATGCTGTGAACACTCCGCTCACTCCCGGGTCGAAGCCGCAGCCCAGTATTGCGGTGAGTCCTGCCTGACGGAAACGGTCCATGTAGGCCCACTGCCACGAGTACTCGAAGTGGGCTTCGTCCTTTGGCTCATAGTTGGCAGTGTCGAGGTAGTTGCATCCGCAGGCCAGACAAGCCTCCATGATGGTCAGATCCTGATATGGCAGGGCAAGGTTGATGACCAGTTCGGGCTTGTAGTCGCTCAGCAAAGCCTTGAGTTGCTCCACGCTGTCAGCATCCACCTGCGCAGTCTTGATGTCCATCGTGTAGCCCTTGGCGTGCAGGTCGGCCACTATCTTGTCGCATTTGGCCTTGCGGCGGCTGGCAATCATAAACTCTGTAAACACGTCGGCGTTCTGCGCTATCTTGAAAGCAGCAACGGTGGCAACGCCACCTGCGCCAATCATAAGTATTCTGCTCATGGCAATTAGTATTGGTTTTAAGATTATGTTATTGTTCTTTCAGTTCCTCACCGCTTATTCCCAGTGCGCTCATAAGCGAGTAACCAAGTATCTCCTGACGGAAGTTGCCCCCCTGCAGCGGCTCCATGGCGAGCACGGTGATGCGCTTGCTGTCGTCGTCGCACTGCCGAAGCACATTGCGTATGCTGCCCACGAGCTCGGCGTTCTCGGCATCGGGAACGAGCATGATGCGCTTCACCTGCTTCTGTCCGCACACCGTATGCAGCACGTCGAGCAGCAGCTCGTCGCCGCCTATCATGTCTTCAACGGTCAGAGGAGTGATGATAAATTCGCCGAGATTGTCGCTGAAGGCTTTTCCCTGCAGCTCCTGGGCAAAGTGCGAAGGGCGGAAATTATCCATCTGCTCCTTGTCCTTGGAGTGCAGCAGCACCACGTGGGTGGTTGGCGTGCGCCCTTCGGAGGGCGGGACGGGCCTCATACCTCCGTCGAGGGCCACGCAGTCGATCCACCGCGCCAGGTCGGCGGCAGGCACGCGGCGCATGAGCATACGCTCGAAGTTGACTATCAGGTTGAAGGCAACCCTGTCTACGTAGTCAGCATCGGCAATGATGACGTTCTCGCTCCACTCTGCTGAGCTGCCGTTGAGGCCGGGGATGCCGTTCGGAAAGATGTTTTCTTGTTGTTCCATTGGGCGCAAAGTTAACATTAAGCCTTGGAAAACCAAAAGGAAACGGCTCCTAAATTTGCCTGCGGAGCCAAAACAGTTGCAATAGATGGCCTTCAGCAAAATAAATCAGAGGAAAAAGCGTTTTACAATAGCTATGGAAGATAAGGCAAGTAAAGGCAGCTATTCACATATATTTAAATATACCGGTGTCTTTGGGAGCGTGCAGCTGTTGGGTATTCTGATAAGCGTTGTGCGCACAAAGGTTATTGCCGTGCTGCTCGGACCGCATGGAGTGGGCCTTATCTCGCTGTTCAATTCAACGGTGAAGTTCCTCAGCGACAGCACCAACCTGGGCTTGTCGATGAGTGCCGTGAAGCGAGTGTCGATGAGCTACGACAGCGGCAACGCCGAGGAGCTTGCCGAGTCGGTGCGCGTGGTGCGCACCATAAGCCTTGTCACCGCCATAGTGGGCACTCTCGTCGCGCTGGCGGTGAGCCCGTTGCTCAGCAAGTACACCTTCTTTTGGGACGGCCACCTCGTCCATTTCCTCTGTCTGTCGCCCGTGGTGGGTCTCATGGCTGTCACCGGCGGCGAAGTGGCCATACTGAAAGGCATCCGCCAGCTGGGCAGTCTGGCGCGTTCCACCATCTGGTACCTACTGGCAGCACTGTTGCTGTCGGTTCCGCTCTATTTCTTCTTCGGCATATCGGGCATCGTGCCGGCTATGGTAGTCATGGCTTTGGCCCAGATGCTCATCACCATAGCCTACAGCTACCGCCACCAGCCGCTCGTGCTGCGCCGCGACCGCCATGTGCTGCGCCGCGGCTACGGCATGATAAGCCAGGGCGTGGGCTTTGTGCTTGCAAGCGTGGCAGCCGCAGCGAGCGAGCTTATCATAAGAAGCTACATCAACAACGTCAGCGATGCCGAGATGGTGGGGCTCTACAATGCCGGCTTCATGATGACAATGACCTATGCCGGGATGGTGTTCTCTGCGCTCGATGCCGACTACTATCCGCGCCTTTCGGCCATAAGCGACCTTGGCCGTGAGTTCAATGCCACGGTGAACCGCCAGATCGAGGTGTCGCTGATGATTGTGTCGCCCTTCCTCGTGGCCTTCATGGTGGGGCTGCCGCTGCTTCTGCCGCTGCTCTACAGTGGCAAGTTCCTGCCTGCTTCGGGCATGGTGAGGCTGATAATCCTGGCAATGTACCTTCGCGCCGTGAAGCTGCCGATAGCCTATCTGCCGCTGGCGCGCGGCAACTCGCGCAGCTATCTGCTCATGGAGGGCATCTATGCCGTGGTGCTCGTGCTGTCTACGATAGTGCTGTTCGACAGATACGGGCTGCTCGGAGCGGGCATGGCCATCCTGTTCACGGCTGCGTTCGACTTCCTGATGCTGCTCGCCTATATGCGCTACCGCTACGGCTACGTCATATCTGCAAAGGTGATGCGGCTGCTGGCGGCGCAGCTGCCGCTGGGACTGCTGGCTTTTGGCGTGGCACTCAGCTGCAAGGGATGGGTCTACTGGCTCTCGGGCATAGCCTTGGCAGTGGGCAGCCTGCTGCTCTCGCTGCTCTTTATGCGAAGCAAGCTCAGGAAAGGCGAATAGCTGTCGGATGCTGGCGAAATGGCTGTAAAGGTACGCAAGAATGTTCGGTTTTGGCAGATTTTTGTGCTTTTTGTCGGTTTTTATAATATAAAAGCATAACTTTGCACCCGAATAACCAACCCTGTGACATGAAGAAAACTATTTTAACCTCAGCTATGCTGTTGCTTGTGGCAGTTGCCACACAGGCTGGTGGCCTGATGACAAACACCAATTATCACATCGCTTTCAACCGTATGATGGCACGCGGAGCATCGTTCGACATCGATGCCGCCTACAGCAACCCAGCCGGACTGGCCTGGGGCTACGACGGATGGCAGCTGTCGCTCAACTTCCAGAAGCCCTGGCAGAACCGCGACATAGAAATGTCGATATACGGATTTCTCGACAGCGACTTCAAAAAGAAGTACCCCGGCAAGGCTTCGGCCCCCATCGTGCCCGCACTCTTTGCCGCCTACAAGCACGACCGCTGGGCGTTGTCGGCCATGATCGGCATCGTGGGCAGCGGCGGCTTCGTGAAATACGACGAGGGAGTGCCCATGTTCAACGTGCCCATCACGGCAATGATGGCACAGAAGGGCATCATGCCAGGCTCCTACACCCTCGATTCGCAGATGAAGGGCAAGCAGTACATCTACGGCGCGCAGCTCAACTTCACCTATAAAATAACCGAATGGCTCTCGGCAGCAGTGGGAGTGAGAGCAAGCTACTACGATGGCTACTATCGCGGACACGTCGTTGCAACGCCCGGAGAAGCTCCCGTGCCTGATGAGGGCGGCGATCCACTGGTGTCGTTGCAGCTCGACTGCGACCAGCGCGGCTGGGGAGTGGCTCCCATCTTGGGTCTCGACTTCCACAAAGGGCCGCTCACCGTGGCTGCCAAGTACGAGTTCCGCACAAGGCTCAACATTCCCAACAAGACCAACAGGCTCGAGGCCAGCGTCAAGGGAATGACTCCCGAGCAGGTGGCAGCGCTGTTCGGTGCAAAGATGGCTCCCTATAAGGACGGTGCCAAGACGCGCTACGATATGCCGTCGCTGCTCGCCGTGGCCGTGGGCTACGAGTTCACACCCAAGTTCCGCGCCACTGCCGAGTACCACTTCTTCGACGACCGCCATGCCAAGATGGCCGGCGACCGCCAGAAGACCCTCAAGCACGGCACCAACGAGCTGCTGCTCGGAGCCGAGTACGACGTCAGCGACGTGCTCACGCTCAGCCTCGGAGGACAGCGAACCGACTACGGACTGTCCGACGACTATCAGCAGAACACGTCGTTTGCCTGCGACAGCTACTCCATCGGACTCGGAGCTGCCGTGAATATCTCGAAGAAGGTGCGTCTGAACGCTGGTTACTTCATCACCCTTTACAGCAAATACACCAAGCAGATACCTGCCGGAGACAAGGCAAAGGGACTCGGATACTACGGAACAGGCTGCGATGCAACCGAAACCTATAGCCGGACGAACAACGTAATCGGCATAGGCATCGACTATAAGTTCTGACATCAGCAGACAATATCAATACCATGAGGACCCGGAAATGACTGACAAATCTACGGATTGGCAGTCGTTTCCGGTTGTTCGTTTGTGCAGGGGATTGCTGAAATAGCTATATTTGCAGAGTGGGAGCCGTGTTCTGACATTTCTTTAGGCTCCCCTCCCTTGGGGAGGGGGTGGGGGTGGGCTTGTAATATGGCCCATATTGGTAGCCCCCCACAATCCCCCCAAAGGGGGGAAGGTTTATATGGCTAATATGTCTTATGGGAAATATAAGGACTTATAGCCCTTATGGAGAGCCTTTAGGCTCCCCTCCCTTGGAGAGGGGTTGGGGGTGGGCTTGTAATATGGCCCATATTGGTCGGTAATATGGCCCATATTGGTCGGTAATATGGCCCATATTACTTGTTGGCAACAGGTATAGATGGCATGAAATTATTAACCTTATAACAACATAGCAATGAAAAAAACAATCGCAGCAATGCTGCTCATGGCAGCAATGAGCCTCCTGCCGATGGCTGCAGGGGCAACAAACAACAAGGTGAGCGACGGTGACAAAATCTACACAGTGGCAGAACAGATGCCGTCATTCAAGGGCAACGGGGCCAAGTGGATTAGTCAGAACCTCAGGAAGCCGGTCGGTAACGGCGGAGAAGAACTCAGCGGGCGCGTGATATTGAAGATAGTGATAGAGAAAGACGGCTCGGTGGGCAAGGTGAAAGTTGAGCGCAGTGTGGCTCCGGCCTTGGACAAAGAGGCTGTCCGTGTGGTAAAGTCGATGCCGAAGTGGAACCCTGCAATGAACGGCGGTAAGCCCGTGAGGTGCTATTTCATGCTTCCTGTGAACTTTTCAGCGAGGTAGTGTCATCGTTTTAGTGGCATTTGACAAGCGGAAAGGTGTGACAAGTTGTCATACCTTTCTGTCATTTATGGGCCTGCCAGAGCCTTGGCACACGGTTTGCACTGTGATAGGTGTCTGAAATGACAGCAATCAAAGAAATTAAAAACAAATAAAAAATACAACTATGGGAAAGATTATTGGAATTGACTTAGGAACAACTAACAGTTGTGTTGCCGTTTTCGAGGGCAACGAACCAGTGGTAATAGCCAACAGCGAGGGCAAGCGCACCACTCCGTCGGTGATTGGCTTCGTTGAGGGAGGCGAGCGCAAGGTGGGCGATCCTGCCAAGCGTCAGGCCATCACGAACCCGAAGAACACCGTCTACAGTATCAAGCGCTTCATGGGCGAGACCTACGCACAGGCCGAGAAGGAGGCCACACGTGTGCCGTTCACCGTGGTAAACGAAGGCGGATACCCGCGAGTTGACATCGACGGACGCAAGTACACGCCGCAGGAAATCTCGGCAATGGTGCTCCAGAAGATGAAGAAGACCGCTGAGGACTATCTGGGACAGGAAGTGACGGATGCCGTAATCACCGTGCCTGCATACTTCAGCGACTCGCAGCGACAGGCCACAAAGGAGGCCGGACAGATTGCCGGACTCAACGTGCAGCGTATCGTCAACGAGCCTACGGCTGCTGCGCTGGCCTACGGCGTTGACAAGGCCAACAAGGACATGAAGATAGCCGTGTTCGACCTCGGTGGAGGTACGTTCGATATTAGTATTCTGGAGTTCGGCGGCGGCGTGTTCGAGGTGCTTTCCACCAATGGTGACACCCACCTGGGCGGCGACGACTTCGACCAGGTTATCATCGACTGGCTGGTTAACGACTTCAAGAGTGCCGAGGGCATCGACCTTACCAAAGACCCGATGGCTATGCAGCGACTGAAGGAGGCTGCCGAGAAAGCCAAGATTGAGCTGTCGAGCACCACTACCACGGAAATCAACCTGCCGTATATCACTGCCGAGGGCGGTGTGCCCAAGCACTTGGTAAAGACTCTCACCCGTGCTCAGTTCGAACAGCTGGCCCACTCGCTCATTCAGGCTTGTCTGGTACCATGCCAGAACGCCATCCGCGATGCCAAGCTGTCGACAAGCGACATCGACGAAGTAATCCTCGTAGGTGGTTCGAGCCGTATTCCTGCAGTGCAGACTCTCGTCAAGAACTACTTCGGCAAGGAGCCGTCGAAGGGCGTTAACCCCGATGAGGTAGTGGCTGTGGGTGCATCTATCCAGGGCGCAATTCTCAACAAGGAAGGTGGAGTGGGCGACATCGTGCTGCTCGACGTTACTCCGCTGACACTCGGTATCGAGACTCTCGGTGGCGTAATGACCAAGCTTATCGAAGCCAACACCACAATACCTTGCAAGAAGAGCGAAACGTTCTCTACGGCAGTAGACAACCAGACCGCAGTTACCATCCACGTGCTGCAGGGTGAGCGCCCGATGGCTTCGCAGAACAAGTCTATCGGCCAGTTCAACCTCGAGGGCATTGCTCCGGCACGCCGCGGAGTGCCTCAGATTGAGGTTACGTTCGACATCGATGCCAACGGTATCCTCAACGTATCGGCCAAGGACAAGGCCACGGGCAAGGAGCAGGCTATCCGCATCGAGGCTTCGTCTGGTCTGAGTGAGGACGAAATCAACCGCATGAAGGCTGAGGCTGAAGCCAATGCCGAGGCTGACAAGCGCGAACGCGAGCGCATCGACAAGATGAACCAGGCTGACTCGCTCATCTTCACCACTGAGACCTTCCTCAAGGACAACGGCGACAAGATACCTGCCGACCAGAAACCGGCTATCGAAACCGCACTCCAGACCTTGAAGGATGCCCACAAGAACGGCGACGTGACGGCAATCGACAACGCCATCAACAACCTTAATCAGGTTATGCAGACTGCCAGCCAGCAGATGTACTCGCAAGCTGGTGGTGCACAGGCTGGTCCCGGTGCCGGCTTCCAGGGCGGACAGCAGGCCGGAACGCAGCAGCAGGCTGGCAACACCGACGACACCATTCAGGATGCCGACTTCGAGGAGGTGAAGTAATTAATAATTATATAATAAGAAAATAGCGTGTGGTGCAAATACCACACGCTATTTTTTCTTTGTTCATATCGGGATGTCATAAACCATTTGTCCGAAGGTATCCTAATTTTTCGGATAGTATCGGACAAATGTATTTCGCCGCTTTCATCGATTTGTTTATGATGATTATTAACGGTACGAATGCGATAACAAATGGTTTTGAGATTCTCAGATGAGAAAGCCAATATAATTTCCTATATGCTGGTGAGGGAATTAAATAACGACAGCGGTGCCACTGGTAGCAACCATAAGCATGGAGTTGTTTGGAAGAGGTTGTACATCCTTTTGTAATAATACGTTTTCAAAATTAATTATTTCCAGGGAAAATAAAGAAGAAAAATCTAATTTTCTGTAAAATACAATCATTTTTATATCTTTTTCATCACTTTATACGGTAATGAAACAGAAAATCACTAACTTTGCGTTTGCATTATGAGGACACACAACTGTGTCCGTATCATGTGCGTTATCAGATGCACAAGAATCCCGATGCTTTTTTATCTTAATTATCAGGATTCATGGCATATTCCACATTTTACAACGTAAACGATGCTACTGAACGCATCTCACATCTTGCAGCACAACAAAAGGAATTTCTTTTTGTTGCAAATTTTGAATGTACCGAGTTTATTATTGCTGAAGAACCGCGACATCAAACCGATATTCTTTTTGATATTCCGTCGGCTTCAAATGTAAACAAAGACCTGTTTCAGGGGAATAACGAGACATTCACATTCCAGGCAGAGCCATTCGACAGATACAAACAACGTTTTGATATCGTGGAGAAAGGACTACATCAGGGCAATTCGTTTTTGACAAATCTCACACTGAAAACACCTGTTCAAACCACATTGGGTTTGGAAGATCTTTTCTATATGACCGATGCCCGCTATTCGCTCTGCATCCCTGATCGTTTCGTTTGTTTCTCGCCCGAATGTTTTGTGACCATCAGCCACGACGGTAAGATATCCACTCATCCGATGAAAGGAACTATCAATGCCGATATTCCTCACGCAAAAGACCTTATCCTTGCCAACAAGAAAGAAAGTGCAGAACATGCCACTGTGGTAGATCTGATGAGGAACGACTTGAGTATGTTTGCCGAGAATGTCCATGTAGAACGCTACCGATACGCCACCGAGATTCACAGCGACCGGGCACATATACTTCAGATAAGTAGTGAGATAACAGGCATCTTACCAAAGGATTGGCAACGCAACCTCGGAAAAATCATCCTGTCCATGCTCCCAGCAGGAAGTATATCGGGCGCACCCAAACCACGCACTATACAACTGATAAGAGAGGCGGAAGAAGAGCCACGCGGATTTTATACTGGGGTGTTTGGTTATTTTGATGGAGCCTCATTTGATAGCAGTGTGATTATCAGATATATAGAACAGGACTCTGCCGGACAGAAATTCTATCGTAGCGGTGGTGGAATCACAGCGATGAGTGATGCATATAGCGAATACCATGAAGTGATTGAAAAGATATATCTTCCACTCCGAAAACCAGCCTTTTCAGAAGTGATCTGCATCAATAACGGGCAACCCATGTATTTGTCATATCATCTTAAACGAATGGAAAAGACCATTAAGGATATTTACGACAAGCCGATGCCAGAACTACATCTTGAGATTCCGGAGAAAGCAAAAAAAGGGCGATTCAAATGCCGCATTGAATATACCGATGTCATTCGCGCCATTGAATTCACTCCCTACACACCCAAATATCGAAAGAGTGTTGCCCTTGTTTACGACGCCACCATCCGCTACACTTATAAAAGTGTTGACCGTCGCCAGTTGGCACATCTTGTTAAGCAAGCCCACACCGACGATGTCATCATTGTTCGTAACGGGATGATAACCGATGCCAGTTATTGTAATCTCGTATTCGAAGATTATGAAGGCAATATGTTCACCCCCACCGATGCACTACTACATGGCACTTGCCGTCAACGTCTTATCGACAATGGAGTGATAACAGAACGACATATCCCTGTTGATGAGATACGACACTACAAAACCATATATTTCATCAATGCCATGATGGATATTCATGAGGCGCTAGCGATTGAAGTAACAAAAATATTATAACTTTTTATTGCTAAAAACAACGGGTTATCATATTCCATTACATTAAAAAATTGCCAATATTGGCAAAAATTTAATGCAGACCTTGAAGACCGCACGAACAAGGAGCTGAGAAATCCAGACACTATGCTCCACTATGTTCATGACCGTATCAAGGACAAGGAGTCGTATTACATCATCATTGATGAGGTACAACTGATGGATGAATTTGTCGATGTATTAAATAGTTTCCGTCATATTGAAAATGCCGACACATACGTGACTGGTAGTAACTCTCACTTCCTGTCTTCAGATATTCCAACGGAGTTTCGTGGTCGAGGAGAGACTATCCATGTGAACCCTCTGTCTTTTGCAGAGTTCTACTCTGCCGTTGGCGGTGACAAGCAAGACGCATGGCGCGAATACTATACTTATGGTGGTTTACCGCTCATTCAATCTTTTGAAACCGAAGAGAAAAAAATAAACTACCTGAAAGGGCTGTTCGAAACAGTTTATTTGGCAGATATAATTGAACGACATAGAATCAAAAATGATAATGAGCTGCGTGAGTTGGTGCTTATTTTGGCATCGTCTATAGGTGCTCCATGCAATCCTACAAAATTATCAAATACTTTCAAGAGTGTTAAGAATGTAAGCATAGGCAGTCAGACGATTTCCAATTACCTCACCTTCCTGTCCGAATCGTTCCTGCTGAACAAAGCTATACGTTACGATATA
>ONLG01000018.1 GCA_900318625.1 uncultured Prevotella sp. | reverse complement strand
CCCGAAGAATTGCAGGGCAAACTGCCTACCGAGAGTGAAATTGAAAACGGGCTGAAAATGATTACAAAGAAGAAAACGACTGTTTCTTAATCAGCGTGACGGATCTCTTTAGGGGTAATCTCCCATACTCCATTGAGAATAAATCACTCACTTTGGTACAATAAACTATGCTGTGGAAGCGTTCTTTAAGAGAATGAGAACGTTAACAACAATTATGCTGCTGTGCGTAGGTCTGCTGAGTGCATCGGCACAGGAGCGCAAGGTGGAGAACAAGCCATATATCGACTTCAGGCCATTCCACCTTGGAATAGTCGTGGGCACACATCTGCAGGACATGGAGCTCGTGAACCGAGGCCCGCAGCTCATCACCGACGAGACCGGAGCGACCAGCGAAAAGCTCATATCCGTGGAGCAGGACCGCTGGGATGCCGGTTTCAACGTGGGTGTGGTAGGCGAACTGCGCATCAACACCAACCTTCAGCTTCGCCTGACACCACAGCTGTACTTCGGCACACGCCACCTGACATTCCTCAACCACACCGACGTGGATGCCGCCGGACGCAACATAGTGCAGCACCAGGAGATGAAGACGGCATACATATCGACTGCCTTCGACGTGATATTGGCTCCGCTACGCTTCAACAACCACCGCCCCTACCTGATTGCGGGCATCAACCCTATGCTCAACCTATCGGGAAAGGAAACCGACTACATACGTCTTAAGCGCTTCGACGCATTTGCCGAGGTGGGAGTGGGCTGCGACTTCTATCTGCCTTACTTCAAGCTGCGCCCCGAGCTGAAGTTCATGTTCGGCCTTACCAACGCGCTCGACCCCAACCACGCCTCGAAGCTGCCCGACAAAAATATGTTCATGTATGCCAATGCAGCCTCCGACGTACATTCAAAGATGATTGTGCTGTCGTTCTACTTTGAATAACATATACCTGAAACCACTAATAACCGCTACCATGAAACACATTCAGCTAAGAGCACTGACTCTCACGTTCACGCTGCTGATGGCTGCCTTTGCCGCTCAGCACGCTTCGGCACGCCCCAACTGGCCCGACTACACCGACGGCGAGAACATCTACGTATTCGAAGACTGGGCACCACACAACGAGTGTACGCTCGTGTGCAACGAAAGCAAGTACTACATAAAACTCGTAAGGGAGGACGGCGAGACCTACACCGTGGCCCAGAACACGGGCGACTACTTCGGTTTGCCTGCCGGCGTGGCTGCGGGCGACCGCGTCTTCCGCACTCAGATGAGCTTCGTGTTCGTCAACAAGAGCGGCAAGGCATACTATTCGGTCAACGTCACCGACCGTTCGCTCTACAGGGACAACATAAATGAAGCCTTCAAGAGCGAGAAGTTGCTGCTTGTAGACGGCTTGTATCAGTCGCCCAATGGCAGACAGCTGACCATCGAAGCCCGAAACCGCGTACTGACGATAGGCGAAGGAGTAGAAGAGGTTATCAGTGAAGTGAAGGACTACACCCACGAAGGCATCACTTACATGGAGATTACCACCGGTAACAGCCGATACTATATTCATCCGACGGCAGAAGGCATAGACGTTTACCAGATGGCAAAGGCGAAACAGCCACGCAGCAAAAAGGGACGGGCGCGGACTACACTCAAGCGCATCATGTCGCTACGCTTCGCGCTGTCGTCTCAGTTTGCCGACGGCAACAGCCGCTTCCCGATGCTCAGCTACGGCATTGTGCCTCTGGTGCAGAACGTAAGGAAATACTACCCCGCGGAACTCATAAAGATACTTGCCGGCGAGATGAACAAGCTGGACAAAGACCACATGATGAAGAAGATTGCCGCCACATTGTAGTGCGGCAACTCTTCTTACCGATAGTGAGGGGTGAGATGGTGAGATGTTAGGAAAAATCCAAATTATCTTTACAACACCCTTCCCGATACTCGAATATTTGGCATCAACGCTTCTTTCGCCGCCATATATGCGAGTATTCCGCACCGAAAACTAATACAAAACGCCCTTAGACGGCACTTCAAGCCATACCGCGCGGCCCTTCCGGGCGTTTCGCAGACGGCCCGTAAGGTTTCTCCGGGGCTGCTGTAGCAATGCTCCAAGGCCGTCGGAGCAGTACTCCAGAGCTGCTGTAGCATTGCTCCGGAGGCTTTGGAGAATGTTTACGGAAGCCTCCGTAAAAAATCGTTAGCCGATAAAGGCTTGATGCAGAGCCACTTCCGAACCACCAGCCATATTCTGCCGAAGACCTCTGATGGCTGAGAAGGCTGAAAAAGGCATACCGAAGGGACGGCGAAAAGCATCGCTCGGCGAGTGGGCAGAAAACGAAAAAGAAAGCAACCAGGACGCAAATATGTGACGAAAACAGGCTTTTGCACCTCCGCGCAGGGAACAAACAAGAGAAGGAAAGGCGGTCTGACGGTACGGAAACGCCAATTCCGGCTCTGAAACGACAAGTCGGAGAGATACGTTTTCTGCGTAATTGTCTTTACATTATTGGCTCAACCTGCAGCAGTCAAGGAGCCAACATAGAGCCAATATAGGGGTTTCCCTATATCGAAATAGGGAAATTGGATTTTCACTTATTAAAAAAAATAAATATATTTGCAGCGTGAAACATAATAATCTGCTTGCAAAAATGAAAAAGAACATCATCATCCTTCTCAGCGCAACCATACTGGTAAGCAGCTGCGACACATACACTGGCTCTGGAGCCTATGCCGGCGGCACGCTTGGCTCGCTCATAGGCACGGCCATTGGCGGCATAGTAGGCGGTGGCCACGGGTCGAGCGTTGGCTCGCTCATAGGACTTGCCGGAGGAGCAGCCCTTGGAGCAGCTGCAGGAGCGGCAGCCGACAAACGTCAGGCACAGCGCGAAGCCGACGATGTGCATGAACACTACGAGCGAGTGCAGCAGAACAAGGCACGCGGCATCAACCCCTATAAGGAGAACCGCGAGAACAATGAGCCGGAAACAACTCCACAGGCTCCAAAAAATGGTGACGACGAAAGCGGTTTCGACAGCACCAACAGCGGCGACGACCGCATAGACCTCAACATCTAAGGCGCACGGGAAGCCTTGCTGCCACTCTACGTCTAAGGAGAACAGGAGATCAGGAGTCATTTTGCTCCCCACCTCCCATTCTCCTTAGATTGTTTTTCGGAGGCTCTCCCACCTTTATATAATAGAGAGAACTGTCAGTCAAAATCTTAATAAAACTTAAATAATCGATTGGCGAGTGGCTTTATGCTGCGTGAATGATGGAATATGACTACCTTTGCGGTCGCTTTCGGTGTAACCGCTGGCAATAGATGAGTTATTGGCCATGTTGCACTGAGCAATAATCAATTAAGACATTCAGAATAATTATGGATTTAATCAAAGTTGCTGAAGAAGCATTTGCAACAGGCAACAAGTTCCCGGAGTTCCGTGCCGGTGACACCATCACTGTTGCTTACAAGATTATCGAGGGTTCAAAGGAGCGTATCCAGCTCTTCCGCGGTGTTGTAATCAAGATCAACGGCCACGGTGACAAGAAGCGCTTCACTGTTCGCAAGATGTCGGGAACCATCGGTGTGGAGCGTATCTTCCCCATCGAGTCGCCCAACATTGCCTCTATCGAGGTGAACAAGCATGGCAAGGTACGTCGTGCCAAGCTCTACTACCTGCGCAACCTCACTGGTAAGGCTGCCCGCATCAAGGAAAGACGCGTCAACCTTGCGAAGTAATCCTTCGACTTGCAGGAAATCAGAAAGGCTAAAGATGCAACAACTGTTGCTCTTTAGCCTTTTTGCTTGTCTTCTACGTCGGTTTGCGGCCTCCTACCCTGCCCCATCAGACGCTCGAGGTGGCATTGCAGCAGGCGACCCTCGCCATCACGCAGGTGCATACCGCTACCATTGCAGTAGCGAAACATATTGCAGTCGGCACAGCCGTCGCGCTTCATCCAGCTGCGGTCGCGGTAGAGCTGGAACCGATTCTCCCATACATCCATGAAATCATCCTCGTAGATGTTGCCTTGGTGGTAGTCGGCGCGTATGCTTGAGCAGGCCGAAATGCTGCCGTCGACGAGCACCGAGCCGACGGTGATGCCGGCCTTGCAGAAGAAGCTGCGGTCGCGCACGTCCATCTCGTAGTTGCCCACAAAACCCTCGCAGCCGTAGGCACAGTCGATAAGGCCCTGCCGCCGCGTTTCGGCGATAAACTGCATGAGCTGCCGCAGGTGTCCGTCGGAGAGCAACAGCTCAGGCTGGCTGGCAGCACGCCCCACGGGGAACACGTCGAGCAGTCGCCACGATGGCACGCCCTTGCTTATCAGGAAGTCGCGCAAGGCAGGCAGCTCGTCGAAGTTGTGCTCCGTGGCGCAGGTGACGATGTCCCACACCACGTTTTTCTCATTGGCGAGCAGGTCGATGGCCCGCTCCACACGGCTGAAGCTGGCATCGTTGCCGCGCATCCAGTTGTGATTGTTCGCCAGTCCGTCGAGACTGATGGTCATGGCACGCATACCGGCTGCCACGAGCGATGCAAACAGCTCGGGTGTAATGGCCAGTCCGTTAGTAACCATGCCCCATGGAAAGCCCCGGCGGTCTATCTCGCGGCAACAGTCGACGATGTCGCGTCGCATGAGCGGCTCGCCTCCGGTGATTATCACGAACACCTGTGCCGGGTCGGTGCGCTTTGCTATCGAGTCGAGCACGCGGAGGAAGTCCTCGAGCGGCATATCGGGATGCCCCGTCTCGGTCTTGCAGTCGCTTCCGCAGTGGCGGCAACGCAGGTTGCAGCGCAGCGTACACTCCCAAAACAACTGATACAACGGATGCTCAGCCACAAGATGATGCTGAATCTTCCGTTGTATCTCCAATGCCAGTCGCTTTCGCAAAGACAGCTCCTTATATTTCATTTCTTCTGCTTAAGCTTTTCGAGCTCGTTATAGGTCTGCCGCTTCACGTCGCTGATACTGTCGAGCTGGTGCGAAACGTCCTTCATCTGCTCTTCTATGCCAGCGGCCTCCTGATTAGCCCTTTCTTCGGCTTCACGCACAATGCGGTTCACTTCTTCGCGGCTCATGTTTGGTCCTCCATAGACGCACACTCCGCGTCCCATACGTATCACTTCGTCGCGCCGTTTAGTCAGTTCCTGATAAAGCGACGTAAGGCGGCTCTCCTCGGCTAAAGTGTGGTCGAGCCGCGCTGTGAGGTTCTGTTCTTTCTCCTTGATGGCTACGCGGCTTGAGCCACAGCTTCCGAAGCCGAGCACAGCCAAGCCAGCCGAAAGTGCCGACAACATCAAGGGAGACAGTTTCTTATACTTCTTCTTCATTACGGTTACTTGGTCTTTCGTTTGTCAATGATGCTTTGCAGCGAGTCGCGGCGCTTTATCAACTGCTCTAACTCAATCTGCTCGGGCGATTTTCTGATTTCCCAGCTGCCATCGTCGAGGTTTGGGCCGCCGTAGACACATTCCGCCCTGCCGATGCGCTCGCTGGCACTCTGCTTGGCACGTATCAGTTTGTTGAGACTGTTTACTTCCTTCTGCAACTTGTCCGACGGGCCACACGCTCCGAAGCCCAGCAAGGCAAGTCCTGCCGACAAGAACGAGAGCGTAGCGGTGGATAGCTTCTTATGCTTCATGGTGCCAGATGTTTTTTAAAGTGGTGTGATTGTTTTGTTGCAAACTTAACTATTTTGGTCCAATCATACAATTATTTAACATATTTTTCGTACTTTCGCAGCCACAAAAACATTTAAGCCAAGTTATGAAAGAACTGTCACTGAAGTACGGATGCAATCCGAACCAGAAGCCTTCACGCATATTCATGGAAGAAGGCGAGCTTCCCATTGAAGTTATCAACGGCCGTCCGGGCTACATCAATTTCCTTGATGCCCTGAACTCATGGCAGCTTGTGAGCGAGCTCAAGGCCGCCACTGGCCTGCCTGCTGCTGCCTCGTTCAAGCATGTGAGCCCTGCCGGTGCAGCCGTAGGACTGCCCTTGAGCGACACTCTCAAGAAAATCTACTTCGTAGACGACGTTAAGGTTGAGCTCTCACCGCTGGCCTGTGCCTATGCCCGTGCCCGTGGTGCCGACCGTATGTGCAGCTACGGCGACTTCGTAGCCCTCTCCGACGAGTGCGACGCAGCCACGGCAACACTCATCAAGCGCGAGGTGAGCGACGGCGTGATAGCTCCCGGCTACACCGACGAGGCATTAGAGATACTGCGCGACAAGCGCAAGGGCAGCTACAACGTGATAAAGATCGACCCGACCTACAAGCCTCAGCCCATAGAACGCAAGCAGGTGTTCGGCATCACCTTCGAGCAGGGACGCAACGAGATACGCCTCGACGACCCGTCGCTCTTCGATAACATCCCCACCGCTAACAAGACCTTCACCGAAGAGGCTCGCCGCGACCTTATCATCGCGCTCATAACGCTGAAATACACCCAGTCAAACAGTGTGTGCTACGTCAAGGACGGCCAGGCTATCGGCATCGGTGCCGGACAGCAGAGCCGCATCCACTGCACCCGACTGGCCGGACAGAAGGCCGACACATGGTGGCTGCGCCAGTGTCCCAAGGTTATGTCGCTGCCCTTCAAGCCCGGCATAAGGCGCGCCGACCGCGACAACACCATCGATGTCTACATCAGCGACGAGTATGAAGACGTGCTCCGCGACGGCACATGGCAGATGTTCTTCACCGAGAAGCCCGAACCGCTCACGCTGGACGAGAAGAAGCAGTGGATAGCAAGCAACAAAGGCGTGGCTCTCGGCTCAGACGCCTTCTTCCCCTTCGGTGACAACATCGAGCGTGCCCACAAGAGCGGAGTTGAATATATAGCTCAGGCTGGCGGCAGCATACGCGACGACAATGTCATCGAGACCTGTGACAAGTACGGCATTGCCATGGCGTTCACGGGCGTAAGGCTGTTCCACCACTGATACAATGCATAATGCTTAATGCATAATTCATAATTGAAAGACAAATAGCTAAATAGAATGAAGGGTAAGGACGAAAATATAATTGTTGAAAAGAGTTACGCATTTTCTGTAAGGTGTGTAAAGCTCTACAAATACTTATCCGAAAAGGAACATGACTATGTTATTTGTAAACAATTACTTCGGAGTGGCACAAGCATTGGGGCCAATATAAAGGAGGCTATTAGAGGTTATTCAAAAGCAGACTTTGCTTCAAAAGTTGGCATTGCACTCAAAGAAGCCAGCGAAACAGAATATTGGATAGAATTATTGAGGGATACTGACTACATTTCACGCCAAGAAGCTGACAGTATGCTTGCCGATTGCGTTGAAATAATAAAGATAACAACATCTATTATTAAGTCATCCCGAACTACTCCATAAATAAAAGTAGTCAGCTGGCATCCCTATCCTCTTAGCAATAATTATGAATTATGAATTATAAATTAAGAATTATAAAATGGACGATTTCATTTCCATACTCGAAAACGGGATTTCTTTCAAGCGTGGAGGTAGCCGCAAGTCGGACGACGACAAGGTGAAGACCAAGGCAAAGAAGAAGAAATACATCACCGGTGCCCACGGTTCTGGCTCTGCAAAGCAGAAAGCCAAGTACCGTGAGCAACGGGCAAACCGCCATAAGGGGCGTTAACGGGCTGGCTGAACAGCCTTCACGCGCCGCATCACGTGCTTTGGTGGTGGCGTAATCATCAGGAAACGTCGTGAACGCAGACTCATTTCATACGTTTCTTGCGGTTCAATATGGAAGGTGTCGCCCTCGTGGAAGAAGAAACTATTATACAAAGGTCGGTCTGAACGCTCAGCATGGTGCAGCAGCAAGTCCACTCCACGACTCACGTCAGCATCCTTGGCAACCTGCCAGATATACTGAGTGGAGTCTTTGTTTATGCCCAATGACTTGTAGGCATCTGCCGAACGGTCGATGCTGTCGGCAAATTCCTTTGGAAAGAAAACCACATCATTGCGCCCCAACACGGCATGGAGCGACAACACCTGGTCGTAGTTCGGATTGAAAACCTTCTGCGATCCAAAAATGACAGGTTCGGTTATGAACTGCCGATAGGCCCAACGGTGAATAACATCATCGTGGAAATCGAGGCTTGGCACGAGTACAAGACTGGCTTTTTGCTCCATAACCTGCTTTTCTATATACTTTGCATTTGCGTGGTTTTTGGCCATCAGCTCCAGCGAGAAAGGCATGAGAGCCACCGAAATGCCTACAACGACAATGGCAAAGCTACGCTTCAGCTTTGGCATACTGAAACGATGGAGAAGCGAAACAAGCAGAAGCGATGCCAGAAACTCTGCATGGTAGCCTGTACGAGTTACCGTTGCGCCACTTGTCATTACTATTCCATAAGCCAGAAACATGGCAAAGTAGATATAGAAACGGTCTTTTAGTTCAGCCCGTAGCACGTCTTTTCGCTTGCGCCAAGCCACAAACAGGGCTATCATAAGCAGCCAAAACACTTTCACCGTAAACACCATTGTTGACACTCCGTAGAACAAACGCGTCGACAGAGAGATGTGGTATTCGTTTACCCGTTGGAGTGTTGCCGGCGAGAAAGTGTTTAGCAGCGTGCCTATTGTGAAGAAAACGAAGTAAGGCAACAACGCACTTTTCAGTATATTCTTCCTGTTTACTGCCACATAGAGAGCCATAGAAATGGCAATGGGCAGCGTAAGCGACTCGTGAGTCCAGCCTGCCAACAGTGCCAAAGGAGCCAATGCCAAGTGCCGCATGGTGATTTCCCGGTCTTTTATGTGTCGCAGATAGCAAAGGAGAACCACTACCGGAAGCTCGGTCCAAGGGTAGTTGAACGCTCCCATCTGCCACAGCAGTGCGCTGCCGCTGCCAAAGGTGACGATGGTGATAAGAAACCAGAACATGAGAAGCGAGAAAGCAGTCTTGCGTCTACCTTCAATGTAGTGGCAACTAAAGTATAACAGCAGGACGAACACCACCGTGTCGAGAGCCTTTATCACGCTGTCGGACGTGAAGCAATAGAGCAACTGTGCCACAAGATGGGGCACAAGGCGGCCAAGGTGGGTGAAATAGTGAATCCACTGCGAGCGAAGCACGTCATTCATAGTGTGAAGAGCTTGTCTTGGAGCAGTCTCGTCGGGTTCCCACACGCATCTGTACAGTATGTCGTCGAGCATCGTTGGCGGCGTGAGCCATACCCAAATGCCGTAGAGCACGCCCATCACAGCCAGCAGCAACAGCACGCTCTTGCTGCAACCGGCTATCTGGAATACTTTTTCCTGGTTGTTTCTCATTTCTGATTACTTTTTATTCATAATACCATCCGGCTTCTATCTCTCGCCTTGCTCTACTCTATCGAGCGTTTCCGGGCAGCATCTGCCATCCCGGGGAACTTTTTGGGCGTCAGCCGCAGTTTCCTTTTGCTCAGCAATACGTTGTCATAAATGTCCGACGAGTAGTCGTACTCATGCCAGCCCCATGCCTTCAGCTGCTTTCTTTCTGCCGTTGAAATCCGATTAACGACAGCAAAGTCGGCCTTTCCGCTGCGGCAGGCATCCATGATGTCTTGCTTCATCTGTGGCGTTGCGCCCCATTGCAGCGACCAATACTTGCACGCCGGCAATGCTTCCGACATGATGCCGAGCCCTGCTCCATCGTTCATGTTGACCATGCGAGGAGCATCCACCTGTGAGATCATATACTCATAGGCGTAGAACGTGCGCCTTGCTATGTTGTCCTGAGTAATGAAATCTCCGAAGTCGCGGTTGCGAAGGTCATGGCCAATCAGGTTGGTCAGCGTAACGAAAGCTGCCATCAGTATGCCGATGGCAAATGTCTTGATGGCTGACAGCCTATGCAGGCGCAGCCAGAAAGCCACGGCAACAAGCAGAAACAGCGCGTAGGGCATACACACTGCAAAATAATAATTGCGCGCATTGAACACGGAGAGCATATAGCACAGTGCGAACGCCACTGCCGGAAAGTTGCGGTGGCGCAACGTCACGCCTCTGAAGAGCCACACGCCGATGCCGCAAGCCACGAGTGCCAGGATGCTGGCGGGCAGCAGCATACTGCTAAGCCCGCTCTGTACGGGTGCTTTGTTGGCCGTGGTCTCAAACGTGAGCACAAAGTATTCATACAGAAAAGCCTGAAAGCAGCCTTTGACAAGGAAGTAAGCCACAAACGGCAACACCACCATGGCGGCTCCGAGAGCCATCCAGCCCACAGCAGCAAGCACGCTGCCACGCTCTCGCCACACGGCATAAACGACGTAGCCTCCCAACCCTACAGTTGTTGCCGCAATGTTGAACTTCATCATCAGTGTTGCGCCAAAGGCTACTCCCACGAGCACTGAGGCCCGGATAGCCGAACCGTCAGGCGCATACAGCCATCGGCAAACGCCCCAGATGGCTGCCGAGAGGAATGGCAAGGTGAAGTCTTCACAGCGAGTCTCGTTGTGCATAAACACTGCCAGATAGAAGTTGAGCATCGTCACTGCCACCAACGCACTTGTCTTGGTGTCGCGCAGGAATATGCGTGCTGTGAGGAAGTTGAGGTAGAGTGTCACGGTATAGGCCACACACGAGAGCCAGAACACCCCTACATAATCGCGAGGTGACAGCAGATAGCCCACTCCATATATCAGCCAGAGCAGCGGTCCCTTGGAATCAGAGAAGTCTACGTAGGGTGTCAGTCCGTTCATCCACGCCTTTCCACATACGAAGAACCACGCAGAGTCGAAGTGGTTGAACATATAGTGCAGGTAGGAGTCTTTGGATATGAAGAGCATTACGACCGTTGCCGTGGTGAAGAACAGCAGCAACAGCTTTGCCTTCATGCCTGCCGCAAGTGGCCTGTCAAGCCTAATCCCGTTGTACTGCATTGCTCCCAAGTGTTTGTTCGACATGATAGCGCGGACGGTCTTTCACCTCGATGTAGGTCTTCCCTACATATTCGCCCACTAT
Source organism: uncultured Prevotella sp. (assembly GCA_900318625.1). Lineage (GTDB taxonomy): Bacteria > Bacteroidota > Bacteroidia > Bacteroidales > Bacteroidaceae > Prevotella. Next base: position 21,802 of record ONLG01000018.1, on the reverse strand, counting down.
TCCCAAGGCTATGAGTATGCACGCACCCACAAACCACACCGAGAGCATCAGCGAAGTCCATCCGGGAACGGTGTCGCCTACGATGTAGGCATGAAGCACATAGCACAATATTCCAAACGTTATGAGCAGGAACAGAAGCCCCATAGCCATCACCATGCGCACAGGACGTATGCTGAACGAGGTGATGCCGTCGACAGCCAGCCCCACCATCTTTGCCAGCGAGTACTTGGACGTGCCGGCTGTGCGCGGCGAGCGGTCGTAGTAGACGGTGGCTGTGGGAAATCCCAGCAGCGGAACGATGCCTCGCAGAAAGAGGTTTCGCTCTCTGTACTGGCACAGATGCTCCACCGCCCGGCGCGACATAAGCCTGAAGTCGGCATGGTTATACACCGTCTTCACACCCATACGGCCCATCATCCGATAGAAGAGCTGCGCCGTGGAGCGCTTGAAGAACGTGTCGCTTTGCCTGTCGCGGCGCACACCGTACACTATATCGCAGCCTGCCTCACAGCAGTCAATCATCTGTGGCACCACATTGATGTCGTCTTGCAGGTCGGCATCTATGCTCAGTATGATGTCGCTGTCGGCTACGGCGTGCTCAAGCCCTGCCATGAGAGCCTGCTGGTGGCCCACGTTGGCAGCCAGCTTCACCCCACTTACCAGGCGGTGGTGCTCCTTGTTGAGCCTTTCTATAATCTGCCATGTGGCATCCGTGGAACCATCGTCAACAAAAAGGAGTCTTGTGTGGTAGCCTTTCTGCTTCTCAACATTGGCAGAAAGTTCCGCCAGGCGGTCGAACGACTCCTGTATCACCTCCTGTTCGTTGTAGCAGGGAATAACTATCGTTAGCTGTTTCATGGTCTGCTGTCTATCGTTGGTAGTAATCTATAGGTTTCGGAGCATCACTCCTGTGAATATCCTGCCTGAGTCGATGCCCAGTCTGCGTGCCGAGAAGAAGTCGGCAGCGTTGTCGTAGGTGCATATCCCACATTCGGTGACGGCGTGTAGGGACAGTCCTGCCTCAATGAGTTGCAGCTTATTGCATCGCGGCAGGTCTATGTGTGGGCGACGGCCACAGTCGTTTCGCTTCGCACTGTCGGAGATTTCGCCCATCGCGAAACCTGCATCGGCAAACTGTTGCCACACTTCCCATCCAACCTCGAAGTTCTTTTTTGATATTCCCGGACCAATAACGGCACTCATGCTGCCGGCTTCCGACCCGAAACGCGCCGCCATCTCGGCCACCGCTTTCTGCACTATCCGCCCGACAGTGCCGCGCCATCCGGCATGAACCGCAGCCACGGCGTGGTGCAGAGGGTCATATATTATAATAGGTATGCAGTCGGCTGTAGACACTCCTATGCATATTCCTCGCTGCCTGGTGACAACGGCATCAACCCCGTCGAGTCGCTGCTGTTGCTCGCCACTGGGCAATGCAAGCAGTTCGCGGTCAATCTCCACCACCTTGCAGCCATGCGTCTGGTGGGGATAGAGCAGCTGACTGTCGGCTATTCCCAGTTCGCTGCACAGCAGGCGGCGGTTTTCGGCTATCGCCTGTGGGTCGTCGCCACAATAGTAGTTGATGTTCATCTCTGCGTATGCCCCCGTGCTGGCTCCCCCGTGGCGCATGGTGCTGAACGCCAGCACCTCGTCAGCGATGTCGTAGCGCAGCAGACTGGGCTTTGCAGATATGTCAGTGTTGTCGGTCTTCATTGCTTCTGTTTCATTATTTCGTCATAGTCACACTTTCCCTGCACCACTCTCCGCCCACAGTCGTAGTCCTTGCTTGTCACGTCGTACCTATTATTATAATAAGGTGTGGCTATCGATGCAAGCCTGAACAGAGTGTGCGCTATGTCGTATGTAATCCCCACCGTCCGTGGCTTCCTTCTGGTTGTCGAAGAAGAATGTCTTGAAACCGGCTTTCCTGAACACCACGGGAAACAGGGGGATAGCCGAACCACTCTTCTCCATGCGAGAGGCACGTCGGCACAATATTTTCACACGCTCGCTGACCGTCATAAGCTGGAATAAGGAAACTTACGTGCGACACTCACTCTTCGTCAAGGTCTTCTATCTCATCTACAAACTCAATGTCGTCGACATCTTCGGCCTCAACGATGTCGATGTCCTCGCCCTCGGCTTGCATCTCTGTGGCAAAGAGGCTCATGTCCTTGTCGCGATGAACAAGGGTGTCCTCGGCGGTGATAGACTTCAGTTTGTTGCTCTCTGAATTGAGCTCTGCCCACAGCACATCCTTGAGTTCGTCGAGTCCCTGCCCCGTCACAGCGGATATGAACACTACCGGCAGGTCGTCGGGCAGCGTTTCGCGCAGCATCGATATCAGCTCGTCGTCGAGCAGGTCGCTCTTGGTGATAGCCAGCACACGGTGCTTCTCGAGCAGCTCGGGATTGAAGTTTGACAGCTCGGAGAGCAGAATCTCATACTCGCGCTTTATGTCGTCGGTCTCGCCCGGCACCATAAACAGCAACAGCGAGTTGCGCTCAATGTGGCGCAGAAAGCGCAGTCCCAGCCCCTTGCCCTCGCTGGCACCCTCGATGATACCCGGAATGTCGGCCATGACAAACGACTTCTGGTCCCTGTAAGCCACGATGCCGAGGCTCGGCTCAAGTGTGGTGAAGGGGTAGTTGGCTATCTTGGGACGCGCACTCGACAGCGCAGAGAGCAGAGTAGACTTGCCGGCATTGGGCAGTCCCACCAGTCCAACGTCGGCCAGCAGCTTCAGCTCCAGAATGACGGTCATCTCCTGCATTGGCTCGCCGGGCTGGGCATAGCGCGGAGCCTGATTGGTGGCCGAGCGGAACTGGTAGTTGCCAAGACCGCCGCGACCGCCCTTGAGCAGCATCACCACCTGGCCGTCGTAGGACACGTCGCACACGAACTTGCCCGTCTCGGCATTGTAGACCACAGTGCCGCAGGGCACGTCGATGTAGACATCCTTGCCGTCGGTGCCATGACACTTGTCGCGACCGCCGTTGCCACCATGCTCGGCGCGTATGTGGCGCTCATACTTCAGGTGGAGCAGCGTCCAGTAGTTGTGGTTGCCACGCAGATAGATGTTGCCACCGCGTCCGCCGTCGCCACCGTCGGGTCCGCCGTTGGGATTATACTTCACGTGGCGCAGGTGCATAGAGCCGCGTCCGCCCTTTCCCGAGCGGCAGTATATCTTCACATAGTCAACGAAATTACTTTCCATAAGCCTTTGTCATAATACGCTTCACGGATTACACGGATACCGCAAGCCGCTATCCATGCAATCCGTGCCGCCTGTTGTCTTAGTGTATCAGATGTTGTCGATTACCTCTTGTATGTCCTTGAAGATGCGGTCGAGGTCGCCCAGCCCGTCGATGTGGTGGTGCAGCCCCTCCTTCTTGTACCACTCAATGAGCGGCATGGTCTGCGAATGATACACCACGAGGCGCTTCTTGATGGTTTCCTCGTTGTCGTCGGCGCGTCCGCTCTGCTGTCCGCGCAGCAGCAGGCGCTTCATCAGCTCCTCCTCGGGCACGTCGAGCTCAAGCATGGCAGCCACCTTGTCGCCGCGCTCGCTGAGCATCTGCTTCAGAGCCTCGGCCTGCGGGATTGTGCGGGGGAAGCCGTCGAAGATGACACCCTTGTGGGCACGACCGAAGGAGTCGTACACCTTGGCAAGGATGCTCACCATCAGCTCGTCGGGAATGAGCTGCCCCTGGTCAATATACTGCTGGGCGGTCTTGCCCAGCTCCGAACCTTTCTTAATCTCTGCTCGCAGCACGTCGCCTGTGGAGATATGCTCCAGACCATAGTGCGCAATGAGCTTGTCACTCTGCGTTCCCTTGCCTGAGCCGGGAGCGCCGAATATCACGATGTTCTTCATTTTGATATGTTGTTCTACTTGGTTTTGCTTTACTTTGATTTCCTTTCCCTTCCACACGTCGGGAAGATAGTCGCCCTGGCGCACATCCTTGGTGTCGCTGGGCAGATGGGGCAGCTTTATGATGCGCATTTCGTTATCTGCTAAAGTCCTTAGGATCTTTAGATTCCTTTAAGTCCTTAGTGACCTAAAGTCCTCTTAGCCCCATCAGTTATCCACTACGGTGTAGATGTCGCGCAGCCCGCGTCCGGCCTGGTCGTAGTCAAGGCCGTAGCCCACTATGAAGTCATTGGGAATCTCAATAGCCACATACTCGATGTCGAGCTTAGCCTGAAGGTTGCCGGGCTTGAGCAGCAACGTACACACATGAACCGACTCCGGATTGTATTTCTGCAAGGTGGCAAGCAGCCGCTCCATCGTCAGACCCGAGTCGATAATGTCTTCAACAACTACTACTGTCCGTCCTTCGAGGTCGCAGTTGAGCCCTATCAGCTCGGTCACGTTGCCCGTGGAGCCTGTGCCCTCGTATGAAGCCAGCTTCACGAAGCTTATCTCGCACGGTATGGTCAGACGGCGCACCAGGTCGGCAGCAAAGACAAACGAGCCGTTGAGCACTGCCAGCAGCAGAGGGTTCTTGCCTGCCATGTCGCTGTTGATGCGGCTGGCCACTTCCGACACGCGCTCCAATATCTCGGCTTCGGATATCGAGGTCTCGAAGGTTTTGTCCTTAATTACTATTCTACTCATTGAGGTGGTTGATAATTTGCTTGCAAAGTTACGAAAAACGAGTGCAAAGCGTGCAAAAAGTTTGCTTTTTTGCACGCATCGCCACACTACAAATGTATTGTCAGCTACCACAGTCCCCCACGACAGCGGAGGCTTATAAGTCTTATAAGGCTTATGGGACTTATAGGACTTATATGCCTTATGGGAGAGCCTTTCGCCCCCCCTCCCTTGGGGAGGGGTTGGGGGTGGGTCGGTAATATGGCCCATATTGGTCGGTAATATGGCCCATATTGGTCAGTAATATGGCCCATATTGGTCAGTAATATGACTCATATTGCTTGTTTCCCGGGAAGGTGATTCAGACAAAAGGGCGACTGCCGGGCTGCACTTCTTTACTTTTTCTTAATATAATGTACCCGTTTATCGGCAAAAAACCGTAACTTTGCTTCGCTTTACATTAACGTTATGAAGATTTTTACAAGTGCTCAGATACATGAGCTTGACCGATATACGATGGAGCATGAGCCTATCCGCTCCATCGACTTGATGGAACGAGCTGCCAAGGCCATAGCCCGCGCCATAATGGACGAATGGAGCAACCGCACGCCCGTGGTGGTGTTTGCAGGGCCGGGCAACAACGGCGGCGACGCGCTGGCCGTGGCACGACTTTTAGGAAACGAGGGCTACAGGGTGAAAGCATACCTGTTCAACATCAGCAACCACCTTTCTGAAGACTGCGTAACCAACAGGCAGCGGCTGCGCGAGTCGAAATACGTAAAGGATTTCACCGAAGTGACCACCCAGTTCGACCCACCCGTACTGGAAGCCGACACGCTGGTGATCGACGGACTGTTTGGTTCGGGCCTGAACAAGCCCCTCGCCGGAGGCTTTGCCTCGTTGGTGAAGTACATCAATCAGTCGCCATCGAAGGTAGTCAGCATAGATATGCCGTCGGGACTGATGCCCGAGGACAACTCCTACAACATCAGCGCCAACATCATCCATGCCGACCTTACGCTCACTCTGCAACATAAGAAACTGGCTTTCCTATTTGCCGACACACAACAGTACATCGGTCGCCTGCGGGTGCTCGACATAAGGCTCAGCCAGGAGTTCATAAACCGCACCGAAGCACAGTACCGCATAGCCGAGGAAGCCGACATCAGGGGGCGTATGCTCTCGCGCGACGACTTCGCCCACAAGGGCTCGATGGGCAGCGCACTGCTCATTGCCGGCAGATACAGCATGGCAGGGGCTGCAGTGCTGGCTGCCAAGGCGTGCATGAGGTCGGGAGCGGGAAAGGTGGTGGCCGTGACACCACGCAAGAACTGCGCCATCATGCAGACCTCAGTGCCCGAAGTGGTGCTGCAGATGGACCACGAGGAAACCTATTTCTCTGAGGCTACCGACTCCGAAGACTTCGAGGCCGTGGCCATAGGGCCGGGAATAGGTCTCCACGAGACCACCGCAATAGCCCTTATCTCGCAGATAAGGCGCAGCCAATGTCCCGTGGTGGTGGATGCCGACGGCCTGAACATACTCGCTAACCACCGCGCATGGCTGCAACAGCTGCCTAAAGGCATCATAATGACTCCACATCCCAAGGAATTCGACCGTCTGGCAGGCACACCCTGCGGCAGCGATTACGAACGACTGCACAAGGCACAGGAGCTGGCTCAGCACCTGCAAGCCTACATACTGCTCAAAGGGCACTACTCAGCACTGTGCCTGCCCAACGGCAACATCATCTTCAACAGCACCGGCAACAGCGGAATGGCAACAGCCGGAAGCGGCGACGTGCTCACGGGAATCATCACCGGACTGCTTGCCCGAGGCTACCAGAGGGGCGACGCCTGCATGGTGGGGATGTATCTGCACGGAGTGGCTGGCGATCTGGCGGCCAAAGACCTGGGCAAGGAGAGTCTCATAGCCAGCGACCTGATAACCTATCTGCCAAAGGCTTTCCTCAGAATGAGGGAATAGAGAGGGACAGCAACTGACTATATGTACGACAATTAAGCAAACTGGAGTTTCGGAAGTTCTTTGCACGCAACGATCTTCCGAATATTCATTTATTAGCGGTACGCTATTTATAAGTCATTCTGGTTATTCTTTTCTCTATTATATCCTTAATTGAGATTTCTTTCAAATTCGGATTGTTAGAAAAGACATATTCCATTGTTCTTATCCATTGAGAAAATAATTCAGAACGCAAAGCTCCAGCTTCCCAATATTCTCCTATATCCACTATAATATCGTAGTCGGGATTATCAAGCAAGAATATAATCTTGTCCAGAGATTCCATCAACCTCTTCACTACTTGAGGACAAGGATTATTCAACTGCATACCATCAATGGCATATACCTGACCTCCAGCGGAGAAGGTATCTCTAATATTGTAACACAACAGCGAATAATGGTTACACAACCATAATGCTATTTCTTTGTATGCAACAGCTGAATGTTTAGAGAATATCTCTGGAAAGAGAATAAATGTACGAGCCGTCAGATCCTCCTTGACTGCAGCTGATTGGTCGTTAAAGAATGAAAGGTTAACATTTGTGGTCTTTCCCATCCACCAAGGCATCTCCACTTTCCGCTCTTTTTTTGCTTTTTGAATATAGAAGTCCCTTACCTTTTGTATTTTGTCTGCTTCGCCAAGCTGACGAAAGGTATCATAGTCTATCGACATTTTGCTGAAAATATTTTCATTCTGCTTCAACGACATATCAATAAGGTACCTTGGGGAGTGTGTCACTGCAATATTACTAAGACATTCTTGGTACGGACGGCAACGAAACGATGGCGGTTTGCTTCCCAAACTTCCGAACATCATATATATTCTCTCAACATTCTCACAACGTGTAGACTCTATTATACTACTTCCCGTTGAAGTCCACTTGTCTTTATTGGTACTTTTCACCTCCACTCCATAAACATCAGAGGTCATTATATCAGGAAACGAATGTCCTGATACCAGTTTAATGTCTTCCCTACGGAAAGGTGTTGCAGCACATACATCTATCAGAGTCCTATGAGTTACCTCTTCAACCTCTGTGGGAGAACATCGACTATAAGCTACAGGAGATTTTCTCGCCCTCTCGTTCATGGCCCTTTCTGCCAATTTCATAAATTCAGCAAATGCCTTATTTGCTTCCGCAACACTTCTGTTATGGATTGCTATTATGTTTTCCATTTCCTTCAAAATATATTGGCCATAGTTCTTCAAGCCGTTTAGCAATATTGTAAGCTAAAATAGGCGGAACAGCATTACCTATAACTTTATATGCAGCAGATGCACTGAGTATATATTTACGCTCGTGCGCCTTTTTTACAACAAATGGATAATCAGGAGGAAAAGTTTGTATAAGAGCACATTCCCGCGGTGTCAATCTACGCTCTGCCATTCCTTGGGCAAGCTCTTCTGTATTTCTACCACCATGCTCTTTTGACAATCGACGAAACTCTATGTTGCCATGATGTTCTGAGCGAATTGTTGGAGCAACGCAATCAAGCTTTATCTCCGACTGTCCCTGTCCACCGCTGGCAAGGAATTTTGCTTTCGAATACAGCTGTTGCGAATAGTCTACAGAGTTTTCAGGCTCAGAAAGCTGACAGAAAACATCACGTACACAGACAGGAGACAGCAGACCAGCACCTTCCACGCTGAACGAATGGGTCGGCTTGGGATAAGGATTATATTCAGGGGGAACGTTATCCATTTCCAAATATCTAATAACGTCCTTATTAAGAGCATTACGCCGCACACCGATAAAAATCACTCTTTCGCGCGATTCGGGCACTCCGTAATTGGCAGCCTGCAATATTTTTGGAGTAAACACGATGTATCCATTGCCGTCTGCACTCGCAAAATCTTTCTGAATTATATCTTTTACATTGCCAAGGCTTACCAGCCCCTTGACATTTTCAGCAATAAACATCTTAGGTCGGGTTATATCTATAACCTGCTTCATCCAATAATACAGCTTACCCCTGTTCTCCTCAGAAGGCTTGTCAAAAGAAACTTTGTTCCCTTTGTCATCTTTTGCAGAATTGAAACCTGCACGCTTACCTGCCACGCTAAAGTCTTGACACGGAAAACCTCCCGTTACTATATCAACATTGTCAGGGAAAACTTTAGCACCAGCTCGATGCATCTTTACTAAATCCACCACACTGACATTATGATATTCTGTTTCGTCATGGCCATGCTTGCCCATATAGTTTAGCCAAGCAGTTCTGGCTTCTGGCAATATGTCGTTGGCAAAGATTGTCCTAAAACGTGTCTTACGAAGCAGAACCCAGTCGTCGGAAATAAACTTCTCCACAAATGGACTACAACTGCCAACTGATTTAGTGGCAGCAATAAAATTTCCTTCAAACCCCAAGTCCATACCTCCACATCCGGAAAACAGTGACAGCAAGCGAAGACTATCTCCAGAGGAGGATTGTTCGCCATTGAAGACAATTGGAATTTGCTGTTCTGAAAGGATATCTGAAGGCAGTATGGGCAATGAATACCTACTTACTGATATTTCGCTCATGTCAAAATGTTTACGCACTTGCGAAATATCCAGTGTGGAAAAGCCAAACACACAAAACGTGGACAACTATACTATCCACGTCCCAGGGTGTTTGGCCTTACCCACAATACTCAGATAGTGTTCAATGTCCACGTAACGCAGACATCAACTTCATACCTGGAGCATTGTTCTTCATGTGGCCAAACTTTCGGAACGTTCAGAATACAAAGCAATGTGCTATGTTTATACCCTCAAAAAGTGTATCGGCAGCCTCCGCTGAGACTAAATGTTGCGCCAGAATATCATCTGGAACAACATATCACCATATACTTAATTGCAAAAGTAGGAAAAAAAAGCCAACGGCAAATACTTTCAACAAAAAAAAGCGCAAAATAGCCATGCGCTTGTCTGCCTGCTTATGTTAAAAAAAAAATGAGATAATGCAACCGGTTTTATTGCATATATAAATAAAAAGTGCGACGGAAAAACATTCCGCCGCACCATATATTATTATTAAGCTCTATTAGTCGAGCTGAGCCAGCTTGTTGTCTGAACCCAGAACTTCCTTGATCTTGTGGCTGTAGAGCTCATACATAAGGTCGCGAGCAGGACCGCAGTACTTACGCGGGTCGAACTCACCCGGCTTCTCGGCGAACACCTTGCGAACGGCAGCGGTGAAAGCCAGACGAGAGTCAGAGTCGATGTTGATCTTGCAGACAGCGCTCTTAGAAGCCTTACGCAGCTGCTCCTCGGGGATACCTACTGCATCGGGCAGCTTGCCGCCTGTAGAGTTGATCATGTCAACATACTCCTGTGGTACTGAAGACGAACCGTGGAGCACGATGGGGAATCCGGGGAGTTTCTCCATGATGGCATCGAGCACGTCGAAAGCCAATGGAGGAGGAACGAGCTTGCCTGTCTTCGGGTCACGGGTACACTGATCGGGAGTGAACTTGTAGGCTCCGTGGCTTGTACCGATAGAGATAGCGAGCGAGTCAACGCCCGTGCGGCTTACGAAGTCGATTACCTCTTCGGGCTTTGTGTAGTGCGACTCGGCAGCAACCACCTCGTCTTCAACACCAGCGAGCACGCCGAGCTCACCCTCAACAGTTACGTCGAACTGATGTGCATACTCTACAACCTTCTTTGTCAGGGCGATGTTCTCCTCGTAGGGCAGCGACGAACCGTCGATCATCACTGAAGAGAAACCGAAGTCAACGCAGCTCTTGCAAAGCTCGAAGCTGTCGCCGTGGTCGAGGTGGAGGGCAATCTCAGGATGGTTGCAGCCCAGCTCCTTAGCATACTCAACAGCTCCCTGAGCCATGTAGCGCAGCAGAGTCTGGTTGGCATAGTTGCGTGCACCCTTTGAAACCTGAAGGATAACCGGCGACTTGAGGTCGCTTGAAGCCTTGATGATGGCCTGCAGCTGCTCCATGTTGTTGAAGTTGAATGCAGGAATGGCGTAACCGCCATTGATGGCTTTCTTAAACATCTCGCGAGTGTTTACCAAGCCTAATGATTTGTAATCTACCATAATTGTTTATTGATTAAAACGTATTAAAAAAATCTTCTTTCCACTTATTCATAATGTGTTTGCAAAGTTAGCATTTTCTTTTCTCATGGCAAAGCGATTATGATTTTTTAAGTGTAATATGCCTCGCACCTCACTTCCTGAAAGCGTGGCAGCAACTCCGAACAAACAAGGCAGCAGACCTGCGTCATGTTACACTGCGAAGATGGCCTGCAAAAACAATTCACAGATTTGCTAATTATTTGAAAGATTATTGCTAATTTTGTGCCTCCTTTTCCGCAGTTCGCCAGATGAAGAAGGCATTGTTGTAAACGCATTGATATTTGAAATCTCAAAACACTATGAATAAGAAAGAACTGATCCCATTTGCCGCAACCCACCCCGGAGAGTTGCTGAAGGACGAGCTGAAGGAACGCAAAATGACCCAAAAGCAACTCGCCCACGACACTGGCATCAAGCCATCTGTGCTCAGCGAGACCATCAACGGCAAGCGCAGCATATCGCTCAATGTTGCCGTTGCGCTCGAGAAGGCGTTGGGTATTCCTGCCGACGTGTGGATGAACATGCAGACACAGTACGACCTTGACTCTGCCAACATTGCAGACCGCAACAATCAGCGTGAAACCGTATCGCTTACAATTCCTGTCCGCGACCATAACCTGCTTCAAGACTTGGTGAGGAAATTCGGTTGGGCGTGCGTTTTCTGAGCTGCCCCCAAAAACAACCCCAAAGCACACACAAAAAAACGAGGCCATAGGGTCTCGTTTTTTGTGTCTTATCTGTGAGTTTACAAGGCTTATGCCTCGTCGGTGTCGATACATTTCCATATAAGGGCAGCCAGAGCGGCACCGATGAACGGACCAACAATGAATATCCAGAGGTTGGTGAGGGCGGTTCCGCCTGCAAATACGGCTGGTGCGATGGAACGTGCGGGGTTGACCGACGTGCCGGTATAGCGTATGCAGACCAGATGAACGAGCACGAGGCTCAGACCGATAGCCAGTCCTGCGAAGTTGTTGGTGGCTCCGTTGGTCTTCGACGTGGCACCAAGCACGACGAGAACGAATACGCAGGTGAACACAATCTCGGCCAGCAGACCGCCGATGGCAGATACTCCGAGCTGAAGGTCATTGGCTCCCGTGCCGGCTATTGAACCGTCGGCAGACGACGTGAGGGCATAGAGCAAGGCCGAACCGATGAACGCTCCAATTACCTGGAAGAGCATATACATACCGCAATCCTTGGCACTGATGCGGCCAGTGAGGAAGCATCCCAGTGTGATAGCCGGGTTGATGTGGCATCCAGAGATGCCGCCGATGGTGTAGGCCATAGCCACTACTGCCAAGCCGAAGGCCACGGAAGTGCCCACTACGGCTGGAATGTTGTTGACGGGATCGCATCCGAGGCTCACTGCCACGCCGCAACCCATGAGTACGAGCACCATAGTGCCCACCATTTCTGCTAAGTACTTTTTCATGTTTCGTATGTGTTTAAATTACAAAGTCGATATGTTTAACAACGCAAAAATAGTTAATTTATTTTAATTTACATACCGTTTTGAACTTATTTTTTTCGTTCAGCCGCAGATTATGGTCTTCAGCAGGCTGCTTTTTCTCACCATCTGCCTTGTCCGTCTTGCCGCCAATCACTCAGGCAGCAGCACCACACCCTCCTGCTTCTTGCCGTCCATCATTATCTTCAGCGGACGGTCGAAGCGCACGTGGCGTATATACTTGGTCTCGCTGACGGCTGGCATACTGTCGAGCAGCTCTCGGCGGTAGATGCCCTCGTCCTTATAGGGGTTGATGGTGAAGTAACCCACGCCGAAGGAGGTGAGGTTCTGGAAGAAGTGGGTGCCCTGCGAGGGATCCACGCGGTAGTTGGCAAGTCCCTCTTCGACTATCACCCTCGCGGCACTGATATGCGGCCACTTCACCGGTATGCCCAACCACGGGTCGCTGCTTCCCCATCGGCCCGGTCCCACGAGCACATACTGACGGTTCTGGGCCAGGAAGTCGCGGTTGACACGCTCTATCTCGTCGGCAATGGTGGGGTTGTTGATGGCCGTAAAGTCGTCGCCGGTCTTTACGTACACCACGTCGCACACGTCCTCGGCTATGCCGTGGCCCAGCGACATATGCGAACGCAGCAGGCAACCGTCGTCGGGCAGCTGGGTGAGGTCTTCCTCGAGCATCTGCTTCGAGTCCACGATGGGGCGTATCTGCAACAGATAGAACTCGCCGGAACGGTCGGGCGAGAGGTTGCAGGCAAACTCTATCTCCACCGGACGGCGCATAGCTTCCTGTCCGAAGGTCATCGACATCTGCAATATCTCTGGCAGGGGGAACACTCCCTGCTGAAGCACGCCGCAGAAACTGATTACCTTGCGTCCGCCATCGTAGAGACCGTCGCGGATAACCTGGTCATAGGCATCGAAGGTGGAGGCTATATAGTTGAGCGGATGGATTGTTTGCTGCGCGCCTACGGGTGATTGGGGATTGGTGATCGGTGATTGGTGAGGGCCGTCGACAGGCTGCTGCAAGGGGAAGTGGCGGTCGGCATCCTTCACTTTGAGAGTCTTGATGTTGAAACCGTCATCAACCTTGAAGTCGGCACCGGCGTAGGTGGTGTCGAGGGCATAGAACTTGGTCTGCGTCTGGCGCAGGGCTATGTCCATCTCGCTGGTCTGCAACACCTGGTCGGGGTGGTAGGGCGACACGCGCAGGGTCTGTCCGCCGTCGACGATATACTTGCCCAGTCCCAGTGCCAGGCTCGCTATGCCCTCCTCGGCTTTCTCGTCGCCGATGGGATAGTAGTTGAGCGAGCGCAGCACGCCGCTGATGTTGGGATAGTAGTAGTCGCCATACTGCCTGCCCACCACGGCTTGCAGTATCACAGCCATCTTCTCCTGGTCTATCACGTTCTGTGTGGCGGTCATGTATGCCTTGGAGTCGCGGTAGAAAACCGAGGCATAGACTCCCTTGATGGCGCAAGCCAGCATACGCAACATCTCATACTTGTCCTCAAGATAGGGTATCATGTAAGTGCTGTAGATGCCTGCAAAAGGCTGGTAGTGGGCATCTTCGAGCAGCGAAGAGGAGCGTATGGCTATAGGCGAGTGCGTGGCATCGAAGAAAGCGAAGAAGTCTGCAATGAGCGTATCGGGCAGCTGGGCACGCAGAAAGGCGTTCAGGATTTCGTCGTCGGACGCATCGCTCAGGGCTATCTGGTAGAGATTGTTCTTCTCCATGAAAGCATCGAAGATGTCGGTACACAGCACCACCGTCTTCGGAATCTGCACCGTGGCATTGGCAAACCTGCTGAACTCGGGATGCCGCTTTATAACGTTGTCGAGGAAAGCCAGTCCGCGCCCCTTGCCGCCGAGCGAGCCGTCGCCGATACGCGCAAAGTGGGCATAGCGGTCGAACTTGCGGCGGTCGAAGACGGCAACGGTGCCTATGTTCTTCATGTGGCGGTACTGCACGATGGCATTGAAGATGATCTTCTTGTGGGCATCTACGTCTTGCAGCTTGTGCCATGTGATGTCTTTCAGGAAGGCCGACACGGGGAAGATAGCCCTCGCACAGAGCCACCGGCTCATGTGGTTGCGCGAGATGTGGCGCAGCATGGAGTCGTTGGGGATGCGGAAGATGTTGTCCTGAAGCTCCTTCAGATTATGCACTCGCATAATCTCGGCATGGCTCTTTGGGTCGCGGAAGATGAAGTCGCCGAAGCCCATGTGCTCTTCGAGTATGTGTCTGAGGTCGCGGCTCATGGTCTTCGAGTTCTTGTCGACAAAGAGGAAGCCCTCGGCCTCGGCCTTGGCGCGGTTATCCGCCTCCGAACTCTGAAGGATAAGGGGCACATACTCGTCGCGGCTGCGTATCTCGCGCAGAAGCTTCAGGCCCGCCTCCGAGTCCTTGTCTACCGAACGCTGCTCGGCAGGCACGGCATTGGTCATGGGGAAGCGCACGTCGGAGATGATGCCCAGCGTGTTGTCATGGTACTTCTCGTAGAGTGCCATGGCCTCCTTGTAGTTTCGTGCCAGCACCACCTTGGGCCTTCCGCGCATACGCATCGTGGCGGCATGGGGGTTGAGGGCCTCGGTAGAGAACTGTTTGCTCTGCACGAGGATGTAGCTGTAGAGGTTGGGCAGTATGGCCGAATAGAAACGTATGCTGTCTTCGACCAGAAGTATCATCTGCACGCCGGCTTCGGCTATGTCGTGCTCGAGGTTCATCTTGTCCTCAATCAGCTTGATGATCGACAGTATGAGGTTGGTGTTGCCGAGCCAGCAGAACACATAGTCGAACATCTTGAGGTCTTCGTGCTCCATGCGCTTGGTGATGCCGTGAGAGAAGGGTGTGAGCACCACGCAGGGCATATCGGGGAACTGCGCCTTCACCGAGCGCGCCACATCGAAAGCATCGTTGTCGGCATTGCCGGGCATACATATAACAAGGTCCACATTGGTTGTCTCGAGCACGCGGGCGGCCTCCTCGGTGGTGGAAACCTGCGTGAACATGGGCGGATAGCGAAGTCCGAGCTCCATATACTCGTTGTAGATCTTCTCCTCTACCCTGCCGTCGTCCTCGAGCATGAACGCATCGTAGGGGTTTGCAACTATCAGAACATTATATATCCGGCGCATCATCAGGTTCACGAACGATACGTCCTTGAGCAGGAATTTGCTCCATTGCTGTGGTATTTTCTCTTCCATGGGTGCTTAGTTCGGTGTTGCAAATATACTCCTTTTCTTTTTTTGAGAAAAATATTTGTTTGTTTTTAAAAATAACTAACTTTGCTCTCAGCAGAATCAAGAGCTGCTTTTTATACCTAATCTCAAATTGATGTCAGCGAAGAAAGGCTGCTGCCGAATGTTAATCTGGAAGTTATGACGAAACATTACTCTCGCAAAGTCTGGACTCTTATCGTTATTGCCGCCGTGATAGCGGCTGGTGCTGCCGTGTGTACCCTTGCTTTCCGCAAGCAGGAACCGCCAAAGCCTCATGTGCGTCACCGCCCGGGCAAGAAGGTTTTGCAGAATCTTCTCGAGAATATGGTGCGCGTTGAGGGCGGAGCGTATGTCATGGGAGCCACTGCCGAGCAGGGCAGCGACGCTTTCGAGAGCGAGAAGCCGGGCCACATGGTTGAGGTCAAGTCGTTCTATATATGCCGCTTCGAGGTGACGCAGGCCGAGTGGGAAGTGGTGATGGGCTATAACCCGTCGGGGTTCAAGAGCGAGCAGCACCCCGTGGAGAACGTCAGCTGGGAAGACTGCCAGCGGTTCATCAGCAAGCTGTCGGCAATAACCGGCAGGCTGTTCCGTCTTCCCACGGAGGTGGAGTGGGAATATGCGGCGCGTGGCGGGAAACTGAGCTGCGGTTACAAGTATTCCGGAGGCAACGAGATTGATTCGCTGGCATGGTATGAGGAAAACAGCGAGCGACATTCGCACCTGATAGGACAGAAGGAGCCTAATGAGCTGGGGCTGTTCGATATGTCGGGCAATGTATGGGAATGGTGTCAGGATGCCTATGCGCCATATCCGTCGGGCACGGGCGAGCAGCTCACGTGGACTCCGCCAACGGGCAACTTCCGCGTGCTGCGCGGAGGAAGCTGGTTCAGCGATGCGCGCGACTGCCGAGTGAGCTTCCGCAACTACTACACGCCCGGGCACCGCGTGGCAAACCTTGGTTTCAGGCTTGCCATATAGCGGCTCGGCTATCTGGTGCTTTGCCTATTGCAAAGTGGAAGTAGCAAAAAATGCGACAGCCGGAGCCGTCTGACCAAACCTGATTACAAAAAGTAAGCAGCAAAGCCAAATATTCGGCGTTTCACTTTGGCGTGATTTAATTAAAGGCTATATTTGCGATAGATAATTGACAGATTGAAACTACACACCTAAATCTAATATAAAGAAAAACACTATGGACGTTAACAAAATCATGCAGTCGCTGGAGCAGAAGCATCCGGGCGAGTTGGAGTATTTGCAGGCAGTGCGCGAGGTGCTGCTCTCGGTAGAGGACGTTTACAACCGGCACCCGGAGTTTGAACGGGCAAAGCTCATGGAGCGACTCGTAGAGCCTGAGCGCATCATCACGTTCCGCGTGCCCTGGACCGACGACAAGGGCGAGGTACACGTTAACCTCGGCTATCGCGTGCAGTTCAACAGTGCCATCGGCCCCTACAAAGGTGGCCTGCGCTTCCACTCTTCGGTAAATCTCTCCATACTGAAGTTCCTCGGCTTCGAGCAGACTTTCAAGAACGCACTCACCACCCTGCCTATGGGCGGCGGCAAGGGAGGCTCCGACTTCTCTATCCGCGGACGCTCTGATGCCGAGGTGATGCGCTTCTGCCAGGCCTTCATGACCGAGCTCTACCGACACATCGGCCCCGACGAGGACGTGCCGGCTGGCGACATAGGCGTGGGCGGACGCGAGATTGGCTACCTCTTCGGTATGTATAAGAAGCTGACCCACCAGTTCCAGGGAGTGCTCACGGGCAAGGGACTGGAGTTCGGCGGCTCGCGCATACGCCCCGAGGCCACGGGCTTCGGCGCTATCTACTTCGTCAACCATATGCTTGCCACGCGCGGCATTGAGCTGCGGGGCAAGACCATAGCCCTGAGCGGCTTCGGCAACGTGGCATGGGGAGCTGCCAAGAAAGCCACCGAGCTCGGAGCGAAGGTTGTTACCATAAGCGGACCCGACGGATACATACATGACCCGGCAGGACTCGATGCCGAGAAGATTGCCTATATGCTCGAACTGCGTGCCAGCGGCAACGACATCTGCCAGCCCTACGAGGAAGAGTTCGAGGGCGCTAAGTTCTACCCGGGACGCAAGCCGTGGGAACTGAAGGCCGACATCTATCTGCCATGCGCCACACAGAACGAGCTCAACGGTGCCGATGCCGACATGATACTGGCCAACAACCCTGTGTGCGTGGCCGAAGTGAGCAACATGGGATGCACCGCAGAGGCTGCCGAGAAGTTTGTGGCTGCCCAGACGCTCTTTGCGCCGGGCAAGGCGGTCAATGCCGGAGGTGTGGCGACGTCGGGACTGGAGATGACACAGAACTCGATGCGCCTCACATGGAGCGATGCCGAGGTCGACGAGAAGCTCCACTACATCATGCACTCCATCCACGAGCAGTGCGTCAAGTACGGACAGCAGCCCGACGGATACATCGACTACGTCAAGGGAGCCAACATTGCCGGCTTCATGAAGGTGGCTAACGCCATGATGGCTCAGGGCATCGTTTAGTTCCCGTCACACCTCAAGACATCTTTCTACCACAGCCTGCACCGCCGTCACGGCGATGCAGGCTGTTTTCGTTATGCCCCATAGACTGCACGCGCCTTGAAAAAACTCACTGAACTTAGTCGGATAGCTCGCAAAATAATCTTACCTTTGTGGCATAACCGAAAAGAAAACACAACTCACACACTTATGAAGACTAAGAAAACAACTATGATGACGGTGGTGCTGGCGGCCCTGCTGTCGTCGTGCGCCACCCACTACCGCATGGACAGCATCGAGCGCACAAGGGTGCTAATCGACAAAAGCTACGACAACACCACCGTAAAGGCTGCCGAAGAGTTCATCGCACCGTTCAAGGCTGAAGTGGACAAGCAGATGAGCCCCGTCGTGGGCAAGGTGGCCAACTACCTTTATGCCAAGAAACCGGAAAGCCCGCTGTCTAACGTGCTCACCGATATGCTGATGTGGGCATCGGAGAAGTACGGCGAGAAGCCCGACTTCTCGGTCTACAACATCGGCGGCATGAGGGCTGCGCTGGCCGTGGGCGACGTGACGATAGGCGACGTGATTGATGTGGCTCCGTTCGAGAACAACATCTGCTTCGTCACTCTCACCGGAGCAAAGGTGCGCGAGCTGTTCGAGCAGATTGCCAAGCAGGGCGGACAGGGCGTGAGCCGCGAAGTGAGGCTCGTAATCACTGCCGACGGAAAGCTGAAGTCGGCCACCGTGGCAGGCAAGGAGATCAACGACAATGCACAGTACCGCATCGTAACGCTCGACTACGTGGCCCAGGGCAACGACCACATGGAGGCTTTCAGAAGCGGAACGGACATCAAGCTGTCGACGGCGCAGGAGAACAACGTGCGGTTCCTCATCATGGACTTCTTCCGCGCCAAGATGGCGCAGGGCGAAAGCGTTGAGGGAAAGCTCGACGGACGCATCACCATAGAACACTAAAACCACTCCACACAAACCTAACACACACATCCGATTATGAAGAAGACTATAGCAATGCTTCTGGTGCTGCTGATGACGGGCAGCGCAATGGCTCAGAACGACAAACAGATAGTGATTCTGCACTCCAACGACACCCACTCGTGCATCTATCCGCTCAACGTGAACCTTGCCGACACGGCACTGGCTGGGCGCGGCGGCTACCTGCGCAGGGCGGCCTTCGTGGAGCAGCAGCGAAAGCAATACCCCAACCTGCTGCTCATCGACAGCGGCGACTTCTCGCAAGGCTCGCCCTACTACACCCTGAACAAGGGCGAAGTGGAGGTCGGACTGATGAACATCATGCACTACGACGCAGCAACGATTGGCAACCACGAGTTCGACTTCGGTCTGGAAAACATGGCACGCATCTTCCGCATGGCCAACTTCCCGATACTATGCTCCAACTACGACTTCACGGGAACACCCGTGGAAGGCACCGTGAAGCCCTGGACCATCATCAAGCGCGACGGCGTGAAGATTGGTCTCTTCGCTCTCGACCCGAAGCTGATTGGCTTGGTTGACACGGCGAAGTGCCAAGGTGTGAAGTATCTCGACCCGGTGGCAAAAGCCAACGAGATGGCGGCTCTGCTGAAAGCCAAGAAGTGCGACCTGGTGATATGTGTGTCGCACCTGGGATGGGACAAAGTAGACATGAACGACCAGATAATGATTGCCGGCTCAAGGGGTATCGACCTCGTGCTGGGGGGCCACTCGCACACCTACATGAAGCAACTGGAATACGTGAAGGACCTCGACGGCAAGATGGTGCCGGTAGACCAGAACGGCAAGCACGGCCTGTGGATAGGCAAGATGCTGCTGAACATGAAGAAAAAGAAATGACGAAAGCGCATATCTGCTAAGCAAAAGGACACAAGTAGCACGCTATTCTGCTTGTGTCCTTTTTTTCGTGCCATATTTCAAGGTTCCTTACAACCCATGGAAACAGTATGTAGAGCTGTGGCGGAGGCAACGAATGTAAAATAAAATTGCCGAAAAACGAGGTTCCAGAAACTGTTGTTTCAGGACTGAAACTGCTCCTTTGCAGGTCTGGGAAAGCCTTCCTCTATCACCTTTATTCCCGATTTCTTGATAAAAGGGTAGCCCAACATGGTTCAATCAGCACTTTTTGCACTCTTTTTCCGATATTTCATGTTTCCCGAAAGCCTGCCTGAGCCATACTTTTCACCGGCAATCCGCCTTCTCGCCTCTCGTTTACGAGCAGCTGCTGTGGGCCTCGGCAAAAGGGAACAATCTGCCTACTGCCAAGCCATAGCCCCCTGAAAGCCCTTTGCACACAGGCAAACCGCAAATTACAGCCGCCCCCGTAATCTTTCTCCAAGGCAGCCGGAGCAATGCTACGGGGCTGCCGTAACATTACTACAACTATCCCGTAACAATGCTCCAAGGCTCCCGGAGAAACCTTACAGCCCCCTGCGTAACATTCTATATTGCAGTCCGCTCTTTTCATTTCAACCAATTACTGTTCAAAAAAGGAAGTCGAAAGGCCGCGAAATACTCGCATCTTTCTGCCCGTAATCACTTTTCCTTTCATCTAAACGAGTATTTATGCGGTCGTTGTAAGGATATTTGGCAATCAGGCGTTCCGCCACTGTGCAGGACTTACTTCCGTCATCATTCCCAACAGCGTGACGACTATCGAATATTACGCGTTCTCAGATTGTTTTCATATAGTTGTTATTTTACTAATGGGTTATTGGAATTGTATGCAGCATAACTGATGACCACTTGATTACTAAGTGCAGGGTCATAATCAAGGATGAGGTCGCCATACTTGCGTCCTTCTGCCAATAGATTGCATAAAAGATTCTCGTCTTCCGTCAGAACTTCATGCTCTGTTCCTGTAACAAGACGGACAACGATGCCGTCCATCTTTGGTATCATGTCATACGATGTAAACAACTCGTATAGATACTTTGCGCCACTTTCACCATTAGAGGCATACGACATGATTTCCTCAGTACAGAAGAATTCAGATTGGAACAGTTCGCAGAGTTGTTCAACACGCATATAGTTTCGTGCATCTTTCAACGCCCGTATAGCTTGAACTATAAAATCACTGATAACTGTCATACGCTCATAGTAGTGTTCCAAGAACTCAATCCTGAAGCGTTTCTTTCGCTTAATCTTATTCAAGGGGACGCTACCAAACCACATAGAATCCTTTGCCAGTTTGACAAGTTCTGCTTTCTTTAACTTGGACAGTTGTCTAATGGTGGGTATGAAACCGCCATATTCACGTATTACACTGAAATTCTTCAAGGCTCTGACTTTATAATAAAGGCTGTTGTTCCATCTGTCTAACGTAGCCATATCCAAGTCATTAATCCTAAAGTGTTCATCCACCTGCTTCTCGACGAACCCATAGAACGATGTATGCCACAAACAACAAGCAGCCAGTTCTTCATTAGATGCTTTTATGCCTTGTTCTATAATCAACTCCTTGGTCAGTGAATGTTCCCACAAGTCACCCTCCATCGGATAAGCATCAAGATGCAGTCCGCTACCGTCCTCCCAGTCTTCCATAGTTATGTGACACACCTTGTCGTTAGCATCCTCATGGAATACAGGTTGCATCAGACGCAACATGTCAAAATGGATTTTGTACCAGCCAAGACTTTGACCCATGTCTGGGTACATCTTGACGATGTAAGGAGCCACATCCTCAAACTGTACGCAGTCTAAAAGTTCCTTGAATGTCATATCACACCTTTTTATTGATTTCTATGTTAATCTCAGTCTCAAACTTCCGTACATATATGAAGTCAGTGATAGCGAAGTTCATGTGGTCAAAGAGGTTGTGGAATGCACTATGAAGGTGCAAGTCTTTTGTCAGTTCTCTATCAAGCCCCTCATTCCAATTAGGCGG
>ONLG01000025.1 GCA_900318625.1 uncultured Prevotella sp. | reverse complement strand
GAGGGGCTTACTTTTTGAAAAAAGTATCCGCAATGCCTGTTTATCGGCATTGCGGAAGATTTTTAATGTTCATTTGATTTTTAGCGGACAGCAATATTTCTATTTGCGCCTTCTTCAGTTGGCTCATCATCTTGTTCACATCGTAGGGCTTCATCTTCGAACCGTCTATCGAGATGATGGGGCAGAAGTTCAGGAAGTCGCCAAGTATGCGGCGGTCTTCTTCTGTCTGCTTTCCTGCCTTTGCACTCACCTTTGCCGTCTCTGCCAATACCCTCAGCGTGCGGTCGGGTGCGAAGTCGAAGGCATAGCATTGTTCCTTCATGCGTCCGTGATTGGTAAACGGTGTCTGCACGCGGAAGATGGTCTGCATATACTGGGCAGCAGAGGTGCTGAACGAACCTGCCATCATGAATACAGCCGTCCATGGCTTGATGCTTACTCCCGTGGTCAGCCGTCCGCAACTGAGTGTGATGGTATAGGTCTCGTCGGGATCTTCGCCAATGGACTTGTTCACCATCTGCAAAGCCTCAACATTCTCTTCGTCCTCGTCGCCATTGCCTGCTACGTTGACAATCTGGAACATACAGAACACGGGATGACTTTTCAGTTTCGTACTTAGTGCACGGGCCGCCTTCACCCCAGGCACTAACCACAACGTATGGCGGAAGATGCGGCGGAACTGATCGTTTGAGTATGGATAGAGACTGTCCTTGTCGTCCTTGCAGAGCAAGTCGAGGAAACGGTCCACATCCTTGTCGTGGATGAAAGCCTCACCCCCAGCCCCTCTCCCGCAGAGAGGGGTGTCCTTTGTACGGAAGAACTCGCGGAAGTTGAAAGCTTTTTCATCTTCCACATATTCAGACATCAACGTGCCAAGGTCGTAGGTGTAGATATTGATGGCAGGAAGCGAAGCGTATGGATTCGGCTCGTAGGGATTATCCGTGGCCCAAGCCTGCTTTGCTTTTTGTTCCATCACGTAGTCCCAAGTGAAGATCTCTTCTTCTGAATAATCGTCAAAGAGGTTGAAGGGAGTACCCGATAGCTGCAGCACTTTGGTATCTGGCTTAATCAGTTCCTTCAGCACGTTCTGTCCTAATTCCGTCTTCGTCCCTTCGTGTGCCTCGTCAACGATGACGAAGTCCCATGCCGTGCGGAATATCTCGTTGTTCTTATCGATCTTACCGCCCACCTGCTCCGAACCACGAAGGTCTTGCATGGAGGCGAAATAGACGAAGCTCGCCCCCTTCCCCTCCCGAGAGGAGGGGTGCTTGGCTGCCATAGACTCCAGCATTTCGAATGTCTCGCCGTTAGTGCGTGACCCATAATGAAAGTTGGGGCGGTCGTAGAATATCTTGCCGAAATCCTTAAACCATCCATTATCCACCACGGGGCGGTGGGTTAATATTAAGGTACGCGTGAACTGTTCTTCCTTGACCACCTGCAGGGCCGAAAGCGTCTTACCGAAGCGCATCTTGGCATTCCAGAGCATCTGATTGCCTTTGCGGAAACGCTTGCGTGTCTTGCTGATGGCCTCTTGCTGCTCGGGGCGGAAGATGATGGGCGTCTGCCCTTGTGTAATCTCCGACGGATGCAGGCTCGTTTCTCCTTTCTTGACGGCTGCAATGGCTTTCTTCACCGTCTCCAAGTCACAGCAGTACCATTCGTCGGCTCCCTTGACTCCGTCAAATTCCTTGCGCTTGATGCCGCTGCGCTCCAGCACCTTGTGTACCTGCTTGTCGTTGAAAGTCATAATCATGCCGCTGCGCACGAAGATGCTTATTTCCGTATAGAGCAGCTGGTATGCAATGCCTGCGGTCTTCGTGTATTGGCGGATGCGGTGGTGGGCAGCCTTTTGGAGTGCCTCCGTATTGTTGAAGAGGTTGCTGCCGTCGTCTTCGTCAATGGTTGTCTCGCCAATCTTCAGACAGTCGCGATGCCTTTCGTCGTTGATGGCGAACACATAGATGAGCTTTGACTTTAGTGAGGATTCAAATGTTGCCATAGGTCATTATTTCATAAGGTCGATAAATCGGATTTTGCGGTTGTTCTCACCCGTTCGCAGGTCTTTGTTTCCCCAGTCGCGGATAAGGCAGTAGGTGCCGTTATGTCGGCGGATGTCATCCTGCTGACAGCCGGGACAATGAACCATTTGTTCTTCTTCGCCGAAAAGTGTCTGTACCTTCTCCGTCACACCATGACGGCACGAGTCTGGCACGATGCCCTTCAGTCCGTCCATCTGCCAGAGATTCCAGGAAATGATATAAGCGATGTAGTTGATGGATTTAAGTAAGGGAGCTTTCTGGAACTTCGCTTGGTAATACTCTATGAAGGTCCAGAGCAAGGCTTCGCGCGCCAAGAGCAGGTTGTCGCCTTGCCATTCGAAGCCGTAGATGTTTTTATAGGCCGTCTGAGCCCATTCCAGCCATTCGCCGCTCGTGTCAACGTTCTCGCTGACGACGCGCAGTTTCCTGTCGAGCAGACCTATACGTCGTTCAATCGGAATAGGCTCTCCCGTCGTAGCATCATAGCGGCTCACCAGATAGGGAGCCTCGCCGCAGGCCATCTCCAAACGGGTTGCACGGACATAGTCTTTCCAAGTCTTTCCCATTCCCGAGCTTTGCTCGCCTACCCGTAGCCTTTCAGGAAATTCTATCTTGCCGGTGGTGGCCTGCCAGGTGTGGCATGACCGCTGGAGGGGATTTGAAATCCCCGACTCACGGGATGCGGATTTCAAATCCGCATCAACCTCAGTGTTGAAGACATCTTTTCGGCCAAACCAAGCCTCATCCACAAGATTGTTCTGGGCATTGCACACCCACGACGGGGTGAACACTTCTGCCATGTCCTTGGCCCTGTAGGTCTGCTGTTCTTTCGATTTGAGCACACGCGGACGTATGACCATCCCATGTTCGCCCGTTATCAAGTGGGGCAAAATCTCAGAATGGTAATCATAGTCTGGGCCGAGCGCCTCATAGTCGTGCGTAGCCCAGAAGATATTGCGACCCGTGGTGTGGTCGCGCAGTAGGGTGTCAAGCACCTCTGCCGACAACGCCAACAAGTCATCCTCCCTGATGTCAATCAGCGAAGGACTCTTGTCTTTGTTTGACATTCTTGCGCTTATAGCCTTTGGACAATAAGCACTTATCGGAATTCTTTGGGCTTACTATGCAGAAGCCTCTATATACGATAAAAGCGTGAACGCTCTTATCGAACATAGAGGCCCTGAGAATAGCCCACCAAACTGATAAGTGACGTCCACGCCATAAGCGCGGACATTCACAATTATCGGTCGTTTGATACATTTAGAAATTTCTCAGGTTTCTATGTTCTCCTAATAACTGCTCATGTCGTTATTTAATTTTCCACAAAAATCTTATCGCCCCCTTCGCTCAGGGAATTTGCCTTATGGCTGAGCCTGCTTTTGCTCGACAGAGTTGATGCAAGCATCACGCTGTTCTCGCTTGTCGCAGCCTTGCCTTGGCTTGCCGTTAACGGCGCGTCGGCGATACATGATTGCAAATATACGAAAAAAATAAAACGCAAATACACCAAGTCACTCATATTTTTCTTTGACTCATCAGTTTCTTCGCTTCAGATTAACGGTTGGCTTTTGAATGGCGCGTCACGGCATACCTCACAACAAAAGCAACTCATTGATTTGCTCATGGCGAATAAATGCACTGAAAGAACGCTCTCTGAGCAGTTGCGCTTTTTAATTTTGTACGGTTTTAGAAGATATTGAACCAAAGCAGCTTAAAGAACTTTCAACCAGTAGGTTAGAAGCTTTCTTTTCCTAATGGATATTTTCCCGGGAAACAGAAAACAGCCCGTAATCTTTCTCCAGCTATCCTGTAAGGTTGCTACAGCAGCCCCGGAGCATTGCTCCAGAGGCTCTGTAAGGTTGCTCCAAAGCCTCTGGAGAAAGTTTACGGACGCATCGGTAAAATTCCCCCACAGCCAATCCGACTTGCTGCCCGCCCGGCGCTCGGCGGCCTCGCCAGCTCCAATATCGCAAACTTTATATAAAAATATCACCCCCAACACGCGTCGATATGCAAAAAAATAATTACCTTTGCACTTAGAAGAATATAAAACAAGTCGTGCCGAGTCAGATCGGGATACTCATCAAATAATTCAGAAAGACCGAGAAGGCATCCATTGTTGATGGCGGGCCACATAAACCCTTCGGGACTAAGCTGCAAAGCCGGTGGATTACAAAGACGTGGAGCTCTCAAATCCTTATAGCTCGGAGTTTCATCACATCGTCGGCACGACTTTTTCTTTTGCCCCCTTGTTTTAATAACCCCTTAAACCGAAAGGACAACAGTATGTTCAGTGGAATAGTTGAAGAAATGGCCCGCGTGACGGACATATATAAATATGGTGAAAACGTCGACCTGACTCTCACCTGCTCGTTTGCCTCGGAGCTGAAAATCGACCAGAGCATTGCCCACAACGGCGTATGCTTGACTGTGGTGAAGCTCGACGGCGAACACTACACCGTTACGGCAATGAAGGAAACCCTCGACCGCAGCAACCTCGGCCTGCTCAAAGTGGGCGACATGGTGAATGTGGAAAGGTCGATGATGATGAACGGCAGGCTCGACGGCCACATCGTGCAGGGTCATGTAGACCAGACCGCAGTGTGCACAGGCATGGAAGACGCCCAGGGTTCTACCTATTTCACATTCAGCTACGAAGGCGATGCGGCAATGGCGCGCCGCGGCTACTTCACGGTAGACAAAGGGTCGGTGACTGTCAACGGAGTGTCGCTGACCGTATGCGAGCCTACCGACAACAGCTTCAAGGTGGCAATAATCCCCTACACGCGCCAGAACACCAACTTCAAGCACATCGAAGTAGGCACGGTGGTGAACCTCGAGTTCGACATTCTGGGCAAATACATAGCCCGCCTGCGCCACTTCGAGAACATCTGACAACCCTGAAAGCTGCCTTGAGGCCACTTGCAAGAAAGCCTCGAGGTGGCTTAAAAAAGGTTAATTCTGTGAAATTAACCTATATAATGACTGGTTTTGTTGATTTTTTTACGGTCTGAAAAACCAATAAAAGACAAAATATTTAACTTTGCAGACAAAATCCAACAAAACCAGACAATGCTTTCCAAGACTGTCAAACTATCTCTTCTGCTGTCGGTTATGCTGTTGCTGACAGCGGCTGATGCCGAAGCGCGCAAGTGGACGCTTGCCGAGTGCATCGACTATGCCCTGAAGAACAACATCACCTTGCAGAAACTACTCATTGCCAAGCAGTCGGCTACGGAAGATGTGCTGTTCTCAAAAGCGGCACTTCAGCCCACACTGACAGCCCAGACCACGCAGACCGGCGGTGTGCAGCCCTTTGTGACAAGCGAACGAAGTGCCATAGCCAACGGATATGTGGAGAGCAGTGTCGACAAATTCTACTATAACGGCAGCTATTCGCTTAACTTCAACTGGACAGTATGGAACGGAAACCGCAACCGCAACCAGATTAAGTTAGACCAACTCGCCGAGAAACAGGCCGACCTCGAGGCCGAAGCTACAGCCAACAGCATACAGGAACAGATAGCACAACTCTATGTGCAGATACTCTATTCGGCTGAAGCCATCGACGTCAGCCGCCAAAGCCTTGCCACAAGCACAAAGAACGAGGAGCGCGGAAAGGTGATGGTGGAGGTCGGACAGATGAGCCGCGCCGAACTGTCGCAGCTCACCGCACAGCGTGCACAGGACGAATACAACATCGTTGCCTCGCAAGCCAACCTGCAAAACTACAAGCGGCAGCTCAAGGAACTGCTCGAGCTGACCGACGACGAGGAGTTCGACGTGGTGGCTCCGGCGGCTGTCAAGGGCGATGCACTCAGGCAAATACCTGCATTTCAGGCTGTCTACGAACAGGCTCTTGCCACTCGTCCCGAGCTGAAAGCCCAGCAAATAGCCATCGAAGAAAGCGATATAAGCCTGAAGATAGCCAAGGCACAGCGCCTGCCCACTATCGGGATAAACTCTTCGCTGCTGACAAACATGACGACGATGAGTGCTACCAAGTGGAGCCGACAGCTCAAAGACAACGTCAACCTGTCTGCCGGAGTCACCGTGAGCGTGCCTATCCTCGACAACCGACAGGCAAAGACTGCCGTAAACAAGGCCATGCTCGCCCATCAGAACAGCCTGCTCGAACTGAAAAATCAGCAGACTCAGCTCTATTCAACTATCGAAAGCTACTGGATTCAGGCTGTTACCAATCAGGCAAAATACCGTGCCGCACTTGTCAACAGCGAGAGTCAGAAGGCCAGCTACGAAATGCTGAGCGAGCAATTCCTGGTGGGACTGAAGAACATCGTTGAGCTGATGAACGGCAAGAACAACCTGCTTGCCGCCCAGCAGAGCGAACTGGAAAGCAAATACCTTACAATACTGAACATTCAGATGCTGAACTTCTATCAGGGAAAACCCTTCACCGAAGAGTAATCAGGCCCTGACAGACAGCATCGACAACACGGCATAGAACACTTTAAGCAACGAAACAACCATCCGCGGTTATGAAAAAGAAAATCAGTAAGATATGGCTCATGGCAGGAATAGTGGCTGTCGTGGCAATAGCAGCCTACCTCATGTCGGGCAGAAAGAAGAAAGAGGAAATCTCGTTCACCACAGTCAACGTTGAGAAAGGCAACATCCAGAACACCATCACGGCCACCGGCACCATAGAGCCGGTAACATCGGTGTCGGTGGGTACGCAGGTGTCGGGCATCGTGAGCAAGCTCTATGTCGACTACAACTCCACCGTGAAGCGCGGACAAGTGATTGCCGAACTCGACAAGACTAACCTTGAGAGTCAGCTCAACTCGGCTTTGGCCAACGAGCAGAACGCCCAGGCTAACCTGCAGAGTGCCCAGGCTACCCTCAATTTCCAGCAAAGCAACTACAACCGCTACCAGACCCTCTTCAACAAAGGCCTGGTAAGTGCCAACGACTACGAACAGGCGCGCCTCAGCTACGAGCAAGCACGCGAGACTGTGGCCTCAAGCCGCCAGCAGGTAGCCAGTGCAAAAGAAGAGGTGAAGCGTTCGCGCACCAACCTCAGCTATGCCACCATCACCTCGCCCATCGACGGCGTGGTGCTCTCGAGGAGCGTAGAGGAAGGCCAGACGGTAGCTGCAAGCTTCAGCACACCCGAGCTTTTCAAGATTGCCAAGGACTTGACGGATATGCGAGTGATAGCTAACGTCGACGAAGCCGACATCGGCAACGTCAAGGTTGGCGAACGCGTGACCTTCACTGTCGATGCTTTCCCTGACGACACGTTCAGCGGCACGGTGACACAAGTGCGCCAGGAGGCCACGACTACCAACAACGTAGTGACCTACAAGGTTGTTATCTCTGCACCGAACGGCGACTTGAAGCTCAAGCCCGGGCTCACAGCCAATGTCACTATCTTCACCGCCGAGCGCACAGGGGTGCTCAGCGTGCCAAGCAAAGCACTGCGCTTCACTCCCACAAAGGAAACCGTTGGCGACAAGAAGATTGTAGACGTAAATGCAAAGAACAAGCTCTGGACCCTAAAAGGCAACGAACTGCGTGCCCGCAAGGTTAGCATAGGCATCAGCGACGGCTCTCGCACGCAGATACTTGACGGCATAGGAGAAGGCACAAAGGTAGTGTCGGAGATAAAGGTAACGTCTCCCGATGATGAAGAAGAGCAGCAGGAACGCAGCATCTTCGGTCCCGGTCCGAAAGGGAACAAGAAGAAATAGCAGATAGTACCGCACAAGCAGAAGTCTGAAACATGAACAAAGAGAGAAAGACCGTTATCGAGTTGCAGAACGTCAAGCGCAACTTCATCGTCGGAGAAGAGACGGTTCATGCCCTGAAAGGTGTGTCGTTCAAAATCTACGAAGGCGAGTTTGTCACCATCATGGGCAAGTCGGGCTCAGGAAAATCGACCTTGCTGAACCAACTCGGATGCCTCGACACTCCCACGAGCGG
Source organism: uncultured Prevotella sp. (assembly GCA_900318625.1). Lineage (GTDB taxonomy): Bacteria > Bacteroidota > Bacteroidia > Bacteroidales > Bacteroidaceae > Prevotella. Next base: position 20,474 of record ONLG01000025.1, on the reverse strand, counting down.
CGAATACTATCTCGACGGAAACTCCGTTCGCACCATGTCGAAGTCGGAACGGGCTGTGCTCCGCAACCGAAAGATAGGCTTCATCTTCCAGAACTACAACCTGCTTCCCAAGACCACGAGTGTCGAAAACGTAGAGTTGCCACTGATGTATAACAGTGGCGTGTCGGCCAAAGAACGCCATGAGCGAGCCGTGGAGGCACTGACAGCCGTGGGACTTGGCGACCGCCTGAACCATAAATCCAACCAGATGTCGGGCGGCCAGATGCAACGCGTGGCAATAGCACGTGCTCTGGTCAACAATCCGGCAGTCATACTTGCCGATGAAGCCACAGGAAACCTCGACACACGAACCTCGTTCGAGATACTCGTACTGTTCCAGAAGCTCCATGCCGAAGGCCGAACCATAATCTTCGTAACCCACAATCCCGACATAGCAAGCTACTCCAGCCGCAACATCGAGCTGCGCGACGGACGCATCATCAGCGACAAGCTTAACAACAACATACTCTCGGCAGCCGAAGGACTGGCCGCCCTGCCTGCCAACACCGACGAGTGACTTCCCGGGAAAGCCAAACACAAACTGACAAATGAACATATCAAACCTCTTCAAGATAGCACTGCGGGCAATCTTTGCCAACAAGACTCGCTCGTTTCTCACCGCATTGGGAATAATCATCGGCATATCATCGGTGATTACGATGCTTGCCATTGGCGAAGGAACAAAGCAAAGCATCAAGTCGGACATCTCGGAGATGGGTTCCAACATGATAATGATCTCGCCGGGAGCCGACCGCCGCGGTGGTGTTCAGCAGAGTGCGTCGTCTATGGAGACGCTGAAGCTCACCGACTATCAGGCTCTCAAGGACGAGTGCAAGTACATAAGAGCCATCAGCCCCACTGTTTCGGCATCTGGACAGTTCATCTACGGCAACAACAATGCACCCTCGTCGGTGACTGGAGCCAATGCCGACTACCTCGAAATACGCCAGCTGAAGGTGGCCGACGGCGAGATGTTCACCGACACCGACATAAAAACAAGTGCCAAGGTATGCCTTTTAGGCAACACGGTGGCCGAAAACCTGTTTCCCGACGGAGCCGACCCGATAGGCAAAGTGGTGCGTTTCAACTCCATTCCGTTCCGCGTCATCGGCGTGATGGAGAAGAAAGGATACAACTCTATGGGCATGGATCAGGACGATTACGTGCTTGCGCCCTACACTTCAGTTATGAAACGCATCCTCGCCCAGAACTATCTCCACATGATAGTAGCCTCAGCCACCACCGAGGGAGTCACCGAAAAGGCCACCGAAGAGATGACTTCAATACTCCGCCGGACGCATAAGCTCAAGGATGCAACCGACGAAACGGCAGGCGACGAGGATGATTTCAACATCCGTTCACAGGAAGAGCTCTCCAACATGATGGATTCCACGATGACCATGCTCACCGTTCTGCTGGGCTCGGTAGCCGGCATTTCGCTCATTGTAGGCGGCATAGGCATTATGAACATCATGTATGTCAGCGTGACTGAACGCACCCGCGAGATCGGCCTCCGCATGAGTGTGGGAGCGCGCGGCATAGATATTCTAAACCAGTTCCTTATCGAGTCGGTTCTGCTCAGCGTGACGGGAGGTATCATCGGAGTGCTGCTCGGACTCGGAGTGTGCGCTTTCCTCAACCAGGTAATCCACCTTCCGATTTCCATTCAGGTGTGGAGCATCATCATGTCGTTTGCCGTCTGCACCTTCACGGGCATATTCTTCGGATGGTATCCGGCAAAGAAAGCAGCCCAACTCGACCCCATTGAGGCCATCAGATACGAATAACAAAAGCTGTAATGTCAAGGTAATGGAAGGCCCAAGGCTGATTATCCCGAGATAAAAACTGAACCAACACCGTGAAACTACTTAGGGGCAACATAGGTTTAATTCTGCAGATAGTTATCGTTATAACTGTTCTGCTGTTGCCGTTGGCCTATACCAAACCACAGCATCCACTCACGCTGAGGAGCTATCTGCTGCGAGCCAGCCAGCTTCTGGCAATGCTCATCGTCTACTACGTCAACTACCTGTGGCTCGTTCCCAGGCTTCTGCGTGGCAAGAAGAAGCTGTTTTTCGCCGCAAACATCATCCTTATAAGCCTGCTTAGCATCTGCGTACACGACAGCATCCGCCTGCTCTGGCATCAGGAGCACAACATCCCCATTCCAGAGAAGTGGAGTCCGCATCCGCTGTTCGTATTCCGCGAGATGTTCAATATGTCAGTAGCAGCCGCCATAGCCACTGCCGTGACACGGTCGAGGCGTTGGGCCATAGCCGAAAAGAAGCTCAACGAGGCAAAGACGGCTCAGGCAGAGGCCGAACTGCAGAACCTGCGGTGGCAAATCAATCCCCACTTCGTGCTCAACACGCTCAACAACATCTACGCACTCACCGAACAGGACAAGAAGAAGTCGCAGACAGCCATCCTTGAGCTGTCGAGGATGCTCAACTACATACTCTACGACAACAAGCTGAAGTGGGTTGCGCTGCAAGACGAGGTTGACTTCATACACAACTACATTGCCTTGATGCGCCTGCGCACAGCTGCCCCAGTCACCGAACACTACGACATTGCCGGCGCGGCAGGCATCCAGGTACCGCCGATGCTGTTCGTCTCGCTTGTCGAAAACGCGTTCAAGCACGGCATCAGCACCTCTAAGGAGAGCTTCATCGAGATAAACATCACCGGAAACGCGCAGGCCGTGGTCTGCCTAATCCGCAACAGCTACCATCCTAAGTCCGCAAACGACCAAAGCGGGCACGGTATAGGATTGGAAAACGTGGCCAAGCGCCTCGCCCTCGTCTACCCCGACCGCCACGAATGGCAAAAGGGAATAATCACAGAAGACAACAAAAGCATTTACTTTTCTAAAATAACAATTTATGATTCTCAATTGCATAATCATTGACGACGAACCTTTGGCAACCGATTTGCTTAAGAGTTATGCCGAGAAAGTGAGTTTCCTGAATGTCATCGGAGCCTACAACAGTGCCGTCGAAGCAATAAAGGAAATCAAGAACAACCCCATCGACCTCATATTCCTCGACATTCAGATGCCCGAGCTCAGCGGTCTGGAGTTCTCGAAGATACTTCCTCCGACCACCAAAATCGTGTTCACGACAGCCTTCAAGCAATATGCCATCGATGGATACAAGGTGAATGCCCTCGACTATCTGCTCAAACCAATCAGCTTCGAAACATTCGTCGAGACCTGCAACAAGGCACTTTACAAGATAAGTAGGGAGAACAAGATTTCTCCCAACGACCAAGACAGGTTCATCTTCATAAAGAGCGACTACAAGCTAATCAAGATAAACTTCGACGACATAGCCTATATAGAGGGACTGAAGGACTACGTGAAGTTCTATCTCGCCAACGACGAGCCACCCGTTATGAGCCTTATGAATATGCGTTCGGTTGAGGAGAAGCTGCCGAAGCCTGAATTTCTGCGCACCCACCGCTCATACATAGTCCACCTGCCTATGGTGAAGATGGTCGACCGTATGCGCTTTGTGATTGGCGACAGCTATATCCCAATATCGGAAAGCTACAAGGACTCCATCAACAAGTTCATCGAGATACACACTCTGTCCTGAGCTGCGCCCCACAACGAGCCTCAGCGTGTGCGCTTCATGGTTGCGCAGCAGACAACAACCGTTCAGAATATCTCCTTCGGACTTGAAACAAAGGTCTGCGCACCATGCTTCTCGAGGAACTCGCGGCTGCGAAATCCCCACAGCACACTGATGCACGGCAGCCCGGCGTTGCGTGCCGTCAGCACGTCAACGTCGCTGTCTCCTATATATACAGCTCTGCTACCATCGGCACCAAGCTCCCTGAGCGCCTCGACAACAGTGTCGGGGGCGGGCTTGCGGCTTATGCCGGGTTTCTCTCCGATAGCCACTTCAACCAATCCGTTGAAGTATCTGGCTATCAACAGCTTCACTGCTTCGTCGAATTTGTTGCTCACAACGGCCACGCGCTTGCCTTTCGAGCGCAGCCGCCCGAGCAAGTCGGTCACTCCAGGATATGGTTGCGTCTTGTCGCAACTATGCAGAAGATAGTAGCTGTTGAAGTCTGCCATCACCTGGGGAAAGTGGCTGTTGTCTTTCCCACCGGGAACTGAACGTTCAACCAGCTTCCCCACTCCGTTTCCTACAAATCCGCGCACTTCGTCAATCGTTCGCTCGGGCAATCCCGACAGCCGCAGCGCATGATTCACTGCATCTTTCAGGTCCTCGAGCGAGTCGAGGAGCGTTCCGTCAAGGTCGAAAATATATGTCTCGTATGTTCTCATTTCCATGTCATTTCTTCTCTATCGCCTGCTGTTCTCAACTATCTGTGCCACCCTTCGGCAGAATGTGCCGTCGGCCATCAGTCGTTCAATGGTGGCCGGCATACGGTAGCACCACCTGTTCTGTCCGTCAGATGGATTGTTTATGCGCTCGCTCTCAGGCGTGCTGCTCCTCAGCGAGCCGTCGATAGCGAGCCAGTCCTGCAACGGCAGCACGCAAAGCATGGCGCGGCTGCCCATGAGGCGTACCACTATTTCCTCGGCCATGCCCGGCGAGAGGGTGCGCGTCACCTTGCTGCTGCTGTGCATCAGTTCGCCGAGCAGCCTCCCGGCGCGGTCGCTGTCCTGCTGCCACCACAGCCTCAAGGGCTGCATATCGTGCGTGGACGTGGTTGCCACGCTGCGATAGGGATAGTGGGCAGGCAGCGAAAACTCGCTTCCACGGTGCTTGCCAACGGTGAGCACCTCGAGGGTGAGCACCTTTTCGCTGTCGAACACCCATGCTGCATCCTCGGGCAAGGCCCCCAAGTCTTCCACACAGAGCAGAAGACTCGTAGACTGTTGCAGCGCGGAGAGATTGCGTCGCGCCTCTGTTGCCCACAGCATCTGGTTGCGATAGCGATAGTAGTCGTCGTGTATGGCGGCAAAGGCGCGCCGTTGGTCGGTGGAGAGCAGCGTTGCCACATAGTCGTCTACAGCCATCAAGCGCGGATGATAGAGCCCCGCCTGCCGCGGATCTTCGACAAAGAGCACTTGCTCAAGCAACCTGCAAAGACCGTCGCGCAGCCATTTCTGGCGGCCCTGAGCATCGTGTCCGAAGTGGTCGGTTATCTTTTGCTGAGTCGAAAACTCAGCTTGCATCGCATAGTTGCCGCGCGTGCGACGGCGGAGATACTGCTGCGCCACGGTCGGAGCCTCGTCGGCAAAGATGCTGTCGAGCACGGTATCGGTAATCATCGGTGAGCAATGAGTCCGCGCATCGAACTCGAAGCCCATGCTGCGTATCTCTTCAGCCGACAGCGCATGAGCCGGCAAGGGATGGCCGAGCACCGCTGTCACGGCATGGCAAGGCACTTCCCATGCTGCGAAATAGGCTGCCACGTGGTCGATTCTCACCGCATCGAAATACTGTTCGAGGTATCTCAGATGCCTGCCAAGCCATTCGTGCCTGTATGCAGGCTTCGTTGTGGCAAATCCCCACACCTGTCCGCTGGGCGCTGACGGTGTCGGCGGTGTGCCGAGCTGCATATCGAGATTGAACTTTTCGGGCTCAAGCCATGTAGCCACGCTGTCGCGATAGGGCGCAACGGGCAGGTCGGCCTTGAGCACCACACCCTTGCTGCGTGCCAGCTGTGCCGCCTTGCCAAGCTGCAGGTGCAGAAAATACTGCACGAAGCATATCTTACGCACAGCATCGGCCAAAGGAGAATCCGGCTCCTTCAGCTGCCTGATACGCTCTATGTCATATTGGGCATAGCTTCCCCAGTCTGACGTGCGGGCCGTGCCATACCTATCGCGAAGCACGCAGAAGGCGGCATAAGGCTCGAGCCAGTATTCGTTGGCCTCGTAGAACTCCCTGAACGACGGGCTCGAGAGCGTTTCTTCACCCGTTAGCTCGTACACCTTATTTATATATGTCCACTTCACACGCTCCACAGCCACGTAGTCGGTCTGCTCTAAGGAGTTGAGCTCGCGACACTGGCGGTGATAGTCGTTCAGCCAGTCAGCCTCGTTGGGCAGCGGCAGCTGTCTCAGGTCGAGATACTGGGGATGGAGCGCGTAAGCCGAAATGGTGTTGTAGGGTGCCGAGTCGTGCCACGAGTGCTGCGTGGTGGTGTCGTTGAGCGGCAGCAGCTGCACCACCCGTAATCCCACTTTGGCTGCCCACTCAATGAAAAGCAGCAGGTCGCCCAAGTCGCCCACGCCGCACGAGTTCTCGCTGCGCAGGGCGAAGAGCGGCACCATGACGCCTGCCGCCCGCAGGTCGGGCTCCTTCATTCGCAACAGACCGCCGTCTATGAGGAGCTGTTCGCCTTCCGAGGGCAACCTGCCGCTGTCTGCCGTGGAGCGGTTCAGCCCTTCTTCCCAGGCGAAACGCTCTGCCGAACGGTCGTCGACAACGACAAACTTATATTCTATAGGCTCTTGCTGGGCAAGTGCATCGAAGCTTGCTATCCACTCTCCCCTGCCCCTCGGCCTCATGGCCAGTCCGCGTGCGGGTTGCCAGTCGCCCAGGGCCGGATGGTTGCCTGTAACGACAAGCCTCTCCGTCGACTGCAACTGTGGAGCCTGAACGGTGAGCACAACAGTGTGGCTACGTGGCGATGCTGTCACGGCAGGCTTTCCGCTGTCCGTGAAAAGTCCGTTGGCTGCCATTGGCGGCTCAGCGGCACACGTGCTGCCCATGAGCCGCTGTCCGGCAAGAGTGTAGAGATGGGCTGTCACCGGCACGTCGCGCCACCTGTCGGCAAAGCGCAGGCGGCTGTCGGCTCGGCACTCGCAACGGCGCGCCACCACAGTCCACTCGCGGCGAAGCACCCTGCCCTCGGCATCCTCTACCTGGTAGTGGTAGCCGAAAGAGAGCATATCGGTTTTCTGTCTGCCTGCGCGCCTGCTGCGGAAATGCTGTGAGAGCACAGTGGTCGCGAGGCTCCAGTGCTGCCCGTCAGCGGTTGTCATGGGCAGGTTGTACGACCATTGCTGTCCGTCGGGATAGCTGCCGCTGAGCAAAACGTGCAGCAGCTCGCCTGGCCGGACCGTATATTCTATCTGGAAAAATAGTGTCATGCGTTTACGAAAGCGGTTTGTTGTGTGTTGCGACAATCATTATCGACACACAAAGTTAGCATTATAATATGTATTCTCAAAATTATTGGGTCAGTAATATGGGCCATATTGGTCAGTAATATGGGCCATATTGGTCGGTAATATGGGCCATATTACTTTGCCTTAAAGCCCGTTATTCGTCACGGCCAACAATTAAGCGCCGCCCAAAGTGGGCTATTATGGATAATATCCGTACCTTTGCGCCTGTGTTCGGCACCCGAGAGGTGCGCACATACAACGTATTTAGACACTAACAAACAAGAAAACAACCGTGGCTTCACGCAAGAAATCAAGAAAGAAACAGACGGGCAAGTTCAGTACCGTGGCCTTAGTGCTGGTTGCAACAGCAGGCATGGCATTGTGCTACCTGCTCTTTGGCAGCATGGCACGCCAGGGCAAGCGGCAGTATATCTACATTGACGACGACGACAACATGGACTCCGTCTGCACCAAGCTGGCTCCGCTGAGCACGGCCTACGGCATGGCGACGTTCAAGATGCTCGCCGGCATAGGCAGCTATGCTTCCAACATAAAGACAGGCCGCTACGAGGTGGGGTCGTCGGGAGCACTGATGACGTTCCGCCGTATGCGCAACGGTATGCAGGCACCCGTGAGCATTACCATAGGCTCGGTGCGCACCACTGATAAGCTGGCCCACATGGTGTCGCGCAAGCTGATGTTCAGCAGCGACGAACTGCTGCGCCTGCTGCGCGACAAGGACGTTTGCGGCAAGTATGGCTACACTCCCGACAACGTCATAGCCATGTTCATACCCAACACCTACGACATTTACTGGAACTCGTCGGCAAGCAGCTTCCTCGACCGTATGCAGAGAGAGAGCAAGCGTTTCTGGACTGCCGAGCGGCGCGAGAAAGCCAGCACAGCCGGACTGAGCCCCCTGCAGGTGATGACCCTTGCCAGCATAGTGGCTGAAGAGACTGCCAACGAGGAAGAAATGCCCTCGGTGGCAGGAATGTATATCAACCGTCTGGAGAAGGGGATGCTGCTTCAGGCCGACCCGACGGTGAAATTCGCAACACGACAGTTTGAGGCACGACGCATATACAACAGTATGCTGCGCGTCGACAACCCCTACAACACCTACCGCTACAAGGGTCTGCCACCGGGACCGATACGCATCCCCACCGTGGCAGCTATCGATGCGGTGCTCAACTACCGCCATCACGACTATCTGTATATGTGTGCCAAGGAGGATTTCAGCGGCACACACAACTTTGCCTCTACCTACGAGGAGCACAAGAAGAACGCTGCGCGATATGCCAAGGCCCTGAACGAGCGCGGAATAAAGTAATCAAGGCTTCCCCCTTGCTGTCCAACCGAAGGGGCAAGGGGGCATGGAGAGTGGACAAGAGTACAGCTATTGCATAGTTGGAAATGGGACAGCCGGGTGTTAAAGGATAGCCTGAATAAGAAAAGAACAAACCTATATAAAGTGCAAATGCCTCTCACTTCACAGCGATAGGCATTCAATCTCAATAGGTATTAGTCTTTTTTAAGGTAAAAAGATTGTATTCAGGATAACGATTGCAAAGTTAAGACTTTTTATTTTATATCCAAACACTTTTTTCTTTTTTTTCTACAAACTTGTTGTTTTTTCCTCGAAAGAGGGTCCTGAGCTGCTCCTTGTGCCAAGAAAGCCAAACAAAAAACAGACAAGACAGCAGTATGTAGCGAAAATTGCTTAACTTTGCAGCCTATAGTATAATTGCATAAAAACATCAAAAGCATACGATGGACACAGAAAAAACTATCAACCCGGCAGAGGAGAAACGCTCGCTGAGTTTTGTGGAACAACTTGTTGAAGAAGATTTGGCCGAAGGCAAGAACGGAAAACGCATACAGACACGCTTCCCGCCGGAGCCTAACGGCTACCTGCATATAGGTCATGCCAAAGCCATCTGCATGGACTTCGGAGTGGCTGAAAAGTATAACGGAGTGTGCAACCTGCGCTTCGACGACACCAACCCCTCGAAAGAGAACAACGAGTATGTGGAAAACATACTCAACGACATATCGTGGCTCGGCTTCAAATGGGGCAACATCTACTACGCCAGCGACTATTTCGAGCGTCTGTGGGACTTTGCGTTGTGGATGATTCGCAAGGGAAAGGCATACGTTGACGAGCAGACAAGCGAGGAGATAGCCCGCCAGAAGGGCACTCCGACGGAGCCGGGAGTGGCTTCGCCCTACCGCGACAGGCCCATAGAGGAAAGCCTGCGCCTGTTTGAACAGATGAACACACCCGATGCAGTGGAAGGAAGCATGGTGCTGAGAGCCAAGCTCGACATGGCAAATCCCAACATGCACTTCCGCGATCCGATAATCTATCGCATCATACACACGCCGCACCACCGCACAGGAACCAAGTGGCACGCCTATCCTATGTACGACTTCGCACACGGACAGAGCGACTACTTCGAGGGCGTGACCCACTCTATCTGCACGCTGGAGTTCGTTCCTCACCGTCCGCTCTACGATTTGTTCATCGATTTCCTCTGCGAGAAAGAGGGACAGAGCAGCTACCGCCCCCGCCAGATTGAGTTCAACCGACTGAACCTCACCTATACCATGATGTCGAAGCGCAAGCTCCTGGCTCTGGTCGAGGAGGGATATGTCAGCGGATGGGACGATCCGCGTATGCCCACGATAAGCGGTATGCGACGCAGAGGCTACTCGCCGGAGAGCATCCGCAATTTCATCAGCTCGATAGGCTACACCAAGTTCGATGCACTGAACGACGTGGCACTGCTCGAAGCAGCCGTTCGCGACGACCTCAACCGCCGCAGCTGCCGCGTGAGTGCCGTTCTGAACCCCGTGAAACTGGTGATAACCAACTATCCCGAGGATCTGACCGAGGAGATGCCGGCACAGAACAACCCGGAGAACGAGGCCGACGGATGGCACACCATCACCTTCTCGCGCAACCTTTGGATAGAGCGCGACGACTTCATGGAGGATGCTCCGAAGAAGTTTTTCCGCATGACACCGGGCAAAGAGGTGCGACTGAAGAACGCATATATCGTGAAATGCACCGGCTGCACCAAGGACGCAGAGGGCAACATCACCGAGATACAGGCCGAATACGACCCGACAAGCAAGAGCGGAATGGAGGGAGCAAACCGCAAAGTGAAAGGTACGCTGCACTGGGTAAGCGCAGACCACTGCCTGAAAGCTACCGTGAGACAGTACGACAGGCTGTTCATGGTGGAGAACCCGTCGGCTGACGAGCGCGACTTCCGCGAGCTGCTCAATCCGGAAAGCCTCACCACAATAGAGAACTGCTACGTGGAGAGCTATCTCGAAGAGAAGAAACCCGGCGACTACTTGCAGTTCCAGCGCATCGGATACTTCATGCTCGACCCAGACTCCAAGCCCGAGAACCTCATCTTCAACAAGACCGTGGGCCTGAAAGACACATGGGCAAAGGAGAAAGCCAAGCAATAATCCCGACAGAACTATCCCACCCTGTTCCGAAAGAATGGAAGAATACTATAGCAGTGAGGAATTTAAGGAGATACTCGCTCAATACAAGAACTACATCAACGGCCAGGAAGCACGCCTGCTCGACAGCGACGAGATAACCGACGTTGCCGAATACTATCATCAGAACGACCAATACGAGGAGGCACGCCAGGCCGTTGAGCTGTGCCTGCACCTCTATCCCGGCACAACGGGAGCCTGCTGCTTCTATGCCAGACTGACTATGTTCGTGGACAAAGACATAGAGCGCGCAAAGGAGATTGCCGAACAGATAGAAGACAAGAGCGACATCGAATACACATTCATCACGGCAGAGCTGATGATAGCTGAGAACAAGCTCAGCGAAGCCGACCGCTATATAGAGGAAAACATTGCCGAAGACAGCGACGAATACGACATCACGTGTGTAGACGTGGCTGAAATGTTTGCCGACTATCATGCCTACAAGTACTGCAAGAAGTGGCTGACGCGTTCGGGACTGACCGACGACAACCGCTACAAGGAGCTGATGGGCATTGTGACGATGAACGAAAAGGAGTTCGGCAAGAGCGAGAAGATCTTCAACGAACTTATCGACGAGGACCCCTACTCGGCCCAGTACTGGAACCATCTGGCTACGACGCAGTTCCTGAACAACGACCTCAGCGGGGCTGCCGACTCGTCGGGCTATGCGCTGGCTATCGAACCAAACAATGTGGATGCCATTCAGAATATGGCAAACAGTATGCACGCGCTTGGCAACAACGAGCAGGCATTGAAATACTACACCATGCTGAGCAAGCTGAAACCGCACGACGAGACCGGCGAACTGTTTGCCGGGCTGTCGCTTATCGGCATGAAGGAGTACCACAAGGCTGTGCCGCACATCGAAAAAGCACGCGACATTGCGATTGAAAACTTCAATCTGGCCAAGCGCAAGAACTACTATCCCGAGGAAGAGCTAAGCTGCCTGCACGGCGTTCTCATCGAACTGATCCATGCCTACAGCCACTGCAACGACCATGATGCGGCTAACGCTGCCATAGACCAGTACTTAGCACATGACGGAAATGCAGCCATTGCCGAGATTCTGAGGGCATACGTGGAAATGGAAAGCGGCCACAAAGACCAAGGTCTGGCTATTCTGGACCGGGTGTGCAGGCTGTATTCCAACGACGTGGAGGTGCTGCTGTCAGCCGGGCTGACTGCTTTCGACCACTTCTGCATCATTAAGGCAAAGGAATATCTGTCGTCGATGGTTCAGATTGCTCCCGAAAGCTGGAACGAGGGCTATGCTTATCTGGCCTACTGCTACTACTTCCAGAATAAGGAAAAGGAGTTCAGGCATTATCTTTCGATAGCCTGCAAGCGCAATCCGATGGAAGCCCGATACGTGTTGAGCAGTCTTTTCCCTGCCGACACCGACCCGAAAGACTATCCCGACACGCCTACCCTGATACCATAAAGTGGTGGAAGGGCAACCAAGGGACTTATTTCTGACTGCGAAACTTTTTTCATATAATCATAATTTAAAAGTAAACAGAACCGTGGATTTCTATAATTTCATCATCGAACACCTCAATTACTACTGGGTTTTCTTCCTAATGCTGCTTGAGAGTACGGTCATTCCCGTGCCTTCAGAGCTGGTAGTGTCGCCTGCCGCCTACTTTGCTGCCGGCGGACGACTCAATGTATGGCTCGTCATACTGTTCGGTACGTTTGGTGCTGACTGTGGTGCTACAATCAACTATTTTGCCGGCTACTATCTCGGCAGGCCCATCATCTACCGCTTTGCCAACTCCCGGTGGGGCAAGCTGTGCCTCCTCAATCAGGAGAAAGTGGAGAAAAGCGAACGCTACTTCGACTCTCACGGCATGGTGGCAACCATCACCGGCAGACTGATTCCAGGCATACGACACCTCATTTCGATACCTGCCGGACTGGCAAAGATGAACTACTGGCGCTTTCTGCTCTACACAACGATAGGCGCTGGGGTGTGGAACTGCATACTGGCGGCACTCGGCTGGTGGATGTACTCGTTCGTCCCTGAGAACCAACTGGAAGCTAAGATCATGGAATATGGCGACTACATCAAGTTTGCAATCCTCGGATTGGTGGCCGTAGTGATAGTTTGGTTTGTGGCAAGTTATGCTTTCAAGAAAGTGAGAAAGAAGAACCAGGCTTAGCACAAGCAAGCTAATGCCCGACGGAAAAAGGAAAAGGGTTAGACTCCGACGAGCCTAACCCTTTATCGTATCAGTGTACCAGCGGAACAAACGCCCCACTCCGTCTTCAATCTCTACCTTGTGGTGCCACCCTAAGCGGTGAAGCTTGCTTACGTCGGTAAGCTTTCGCATCGTTCCATCGGGCTTGTCGGCATTAAAGACTATCTCGCCTGTGAAGCCGACAGCCTCTGCCACCAGCTTGGAAAGGTCGCGAATGGTCAGCTCCTTGCCTGTTCCGATGTTGATATGGCAGTTGCGTATCTCGCCCAACGACGGTATGGCACCGCCACGTCCGGCACTGTTGTTGCGGTCTACGACACCTGAGGCCGACGCACCGTAGTGTACCGACGAGTACTTCTCTATGCCGATAACGTCAGAGAAGTCAACATTGAGCAGCAGATGAACGCTTGCATCAGCCATGTCTTCGCTCCAAAGGAACTCTCGGAGCGGCTTGCCTGTGCCCCAGAGCACCACCTTATTATTATATATACCGTACTTAGAGAGCACCTGAAGTATAGCTTCTGCGTCGGCATCGCCACCAATTCCCTCCACAGGTCGCACCGTCATGTCGCGTCGTATGGCCGTCCAGTTTGCATCATTTATGAGCTTTGCAAGATAAATCTTGCGCATCATGGCAGGCATGACGTGCGAGTTCTCAAGGTGGAAGTTGTCGTTAGGTCCATAGAGATTGGTGGGCATAACGGCTATATAGTTGGTTCCATACTGTAGATTGTAGCTCTCGCACATCTTCAGACCAGCAATCTTGGCTATAGCATACTCCTCGTTTGTGTACTCTAAAGGCGACGTAAGCAGAGCGTCCTCGGCCATTGGCTGCGGCGCTTGCTTGGGATAGATGCACGTGCTGCCCAGAAACAGCAGCTTCTTAACGCCATGACGATAAGCTTCGCCTATGACATTGCACTGCATCATCATGTTCTGCATTATAAAGTCGGCCCTGTAGAGCGAGTTGGCCATAATTCCGCCAACGAAAGCAGCAGCCAAGACGACGGCATCGGGCTGCTCTTTGTCGAAGAACTCTCTTACTGCAAGCTGGTCGGTAAGGTCGAGTTCACTGTGGGTTCTGCCCACAAGATTGTCGTAGCCACGCTGCTTCAGATTGTTCCAAATGGCCGAACCGACAAGTCCCCGGTGGCCTGCAACATATATTTTAGAGTCCTTGCTAAGCATTGCCGCCATCGAGTTTTGATTTCATATAGAGCTTTTCAACAAACTTCACGTCGTGTTCGACCATGATGCGAACAAGTTGCTCGAAGCTCGTCTTGCGCGGATTCCATCCCAAGACCTCGCGTGCCTTCTGTGGATTGCCAAGCAGCTGCTCCACTTCTGCAGGTCGGAAATACTTCGGATCGACCTCTACCAGCACACGTCCGGTCTTCTTGTCGATGCCCTTCTCGTCGAGACCATCGCCCTGCCACTCCAGTTCGATGCCCACAAAGCTGAACGCCAGTGTAGTGAACTCGCGCACGGTGTGATACTCGCCGGTAGCAATCACGAAGTCGTCGGGTTCGGGCTGCTGCAAGATAAGCCACATACACTCCACGTAGTCGGGTGCATAGCCCCAGTCGCGCAGTGCATTGAGGTTGCCAAGATAGAGCTTATCCTGATGTCCCGAGGCTATGCGGCTTGCAGCAAGGGTTATCTTTCGGGTAACGAAAGTTTCGCCGCGGCGCTCGCTCTCGTGGTTGAACAGTATGCCGTTGCAGCAGTACATGCCATAGCTCTCGCGGTAATTCTTCATTATCCAGTAGCCATAGAGCTTTGCCACGGCGTAGGGCGAGCGCGGATAGAAAGGAGTTGTCTCCTTCTGCGGCACTTCCTGTACCTTGCCGAAGAGCTCTGAGGTGGATGCCTGATAGATACGGCACTTCTTTTCGAGCCCACATATCCTCACAGCCTCAAGCAATCGCAACACGCCAACGGCATCAGTCTCGGCTGTGTACTCGGGAACATCGAACGAAACCTTAACGTGGCTCTGTGCTGCAAGGTTGTAAATTTCGGTCGGTTGCACCTCTCGGATGATGCGTATGAGCGACGACGAGTCAGTCATGTCAGCCCAGTGGAGTTCCACAAGGCGCTTTTGCTTCATGTCTCGCACCCATTCGTCGAGATAAAGATGCTCTATGCGCGCTGTATTGAACGATGATGAGCGACGCAAAAGGCCATGAACCTCATAGCCTTTACTTATCAGCAGCTCAGCAAGATAGCTGCCATCCTGTCCGGTAATACCGGTTATCAGTGCTATTTTCTTTGTCATTCGTTGTGAGTTTTGCTGCTACAAGCCAGCCCATTGGTTAGCCTTCGCCGGAATATTGCTTTATCTTCTGTTCCTCGGAAAGCTTGCAAATAAGCAACTTTCCGTCCTTTTCAGCCACAATGTAACCATCAAGTCCCTGCACAACCACCTTCTTTGCCTCTGTGGTATGCACGATAGTATTGCGCGTGTCGAACAGTTTTACATTGTTGCCAATGACTGCATTGCCGTACAAATCACGCTTAGATTGCTGCAAAAGCGAGCCCCACGTGCCCAGATCGCTCCATCCGAAGTCTGCCGGACACACGAAAATCTCCTCAGCTTTCTCCATAATGGCATAGTCGACACTGATGTTCTGGCACTCGGGATAGTACTTGTCAATAGCTTCCTGCTCGTTTTCGGTGCCGAGAACAGGGCGTATAGAGTCGAAGATTTTGGCTATAGCGGGACTGTAAACGCGGAAAGCATTGATGATTGTAGAGGCACTCCACACGAAGATACCAGAGTTCCAGAAGAAGTTATTCTGCTCTATGTACTTCACGGCTGTATCATAGTCGGGCTTCTCGCGGAAGTTATCAACCATGAACATCTCGCGGTTGCGCGCACTTGGCGACCTCAAGTCGGCCTGAATGTAGCCGTATCCCGTTTCGGGACGCGTGGGATGCATACCCAATGTGACTACGGCATCACTGTCTTGAGTGAACTTCAGACAGCCCGTTACCACACGACGGAACTCCTCAATGTCGGTAACGAGGTGGTCGCTTGGCGTCACCACGATGTTGGCCCCTGTGTCAGCGTTCTTTATACGCCAGCTCACGTATGCTATGCACGGTGCTGTATTGCGTCGGCATGGCTCGCGCAGTATCTGGTTTACCGGTACATCGGGCAACTGCTGGGCCACAGTGTCGGCATAAAGTTGGTTTGTCAGCACCCACACATTCTCTGGTTTGCAGATGCCACGAAAGCGGTCGTAAGTGAGTTGCAGCAGAGAACGCCCTACCCCAAGCACGTCAATAAACTGCTTTGGCAACTGCTCGGTGCTCATAGGCCAGAAGCGACTTCCTACGCCACCAGCCATTATTACCACGTGATTGTTTCGTCGAGCCATACTATTAGACTAATTGATTAGAGTTAAGTATCTCTTTAAAACTATATTGCGCAAAATTACGAAATATTTCCCGAACCTCTGACATATCGTAAAATAATTTTTTGACGACAATCAGTCCATCAGCCCGTAGCGTTCGTGCAGCTTATGCAGTGAGCCATCAGCCTTCATGCGTGCTATCACGCTGTTGACGAACTCCAGCAGGTCGTCTTGTCCCTTACGCATCAGCACTCCAATCTGTCCGTGAGTGAAGGGTTGGCCGAGCAACGGGGCTGCCAGCCGGCTGTCGGTCTTGACATAATAAGGTGCTTCGGTTATCTCGGTAATCATAATATCGGCATCTCCCTCAGCCACACGGGTTGGTATTTCCTCGTTGCGGTCATAAACTATCAGCGTGGCATGGGGCAGGTTCTGGCGCGCGAACTTCTCATTCAGCCCTCCGGGATTAACCATCACCCGCACTTCGGGCTTGTTGAGGTCGTCTACCGACTTGTATCTGTCAGCTTCATCGGCCCGGCAAAGTATAGTCTTGCCGTTTTTCAGATAGCCATCCGACATCAGCATGGTTTCTTTCCGTGCATCGGTAATGGTTATTCCACCAATGGCAAAGTCGAAGGTCTGCGGTTCTGCCATCACGTCGGCTGTCAAGGTAGGCCACGAAGTCTTTACAAAGCTCACCTTGACACCCAACTGTCGGGCTATCTCATTGGCCATGTCGATGCCGAAGCCCCAGTATTCGCCTGTCAGCGGACGATAGTCTCCCGTAGTGCCAACGAGCAGCACTCCCCTCGAGGCAATGCGCTCAAGGGTTGGCTTGTCGGATGATTTGCCCTTGCCGTCGTCATTTCCGCACGATGCCGACGACAATGTTCCTACTACAAGCAGCAGCGTAAGCAGCCAAATTTTTGCATTTTTCATATTCTATATACAGTTTGATAACTTGGCTGCAAAAGTATAATTTTTCTGCGTAAACGAGCCAATACCCACTACTTTTCACCTTAATATAATTGGCTTTCGTGGTTCATTGGGTCTGTGGTAGCCAGGCTGGCCTCCAGAAGTTTCCATATCTCGGGCGTTTCTGTGGGGGTTATTTCCAGTCCGAAAGCATCTTTCCATCTCAGATAAACCTTCGTGTGGTCGAACCATTCGGCATCGGCAACAGCCATATCCAGGCGTTCGGGGTCTAAGCGTTGCTGCTTGCCCCAGCCGTAACGAACGACGTCGTTTGCAAACCCGGCACTCTCGAACGATGGCGGAGCAGGCATTATCTGGAGATGGTTGGGCAACTGGCTGAGTTCCTTATAAGGAGTGGCAGCCTCTAACTATGCATTGACATCAACAACTGCCAGCAGAGAAGCGGCAGCGAGTAAAAAGAACTTTTTCATTACTTAAATGTGTTTAGTTAGAAATTGTGTTATGTGATTTATAAAAGCGTTAGGCAGTTTGTTCTAAGCCCTTTGCGGCAGGACTATCTCCCTGC
Organism: uncultured Prevotella sp.; assembly: GCA_900318625.1. GTDB lineage: Bacteria > Bacteroidota > Bacteroidia > Bacteroidales > Bacteroidaceae > Prevotella. Next base: position 2,750 of record ONLG01000025.1, on the reverse strand, counting down.
CTTGTTCCTGAAATACGGTTTCCTGAATATTCGTTATCCTTGTTCAGCACATTGCATCACACGTCGAACACCATGCGTTCATCGGTGAGAAAGGCATTTGGAAAGATGGCGCGCGCCTCGTCGAGGAGCACCTGCTCGTTGTTGTAGCGTGCCGAATAGTGGCCCAGCAGCAGCTTGCCTGCTCCGGCATCGCGGGCCACCTGAGCAGCCTGGGCAGCCGTGCTGTGATAGTAGAGGCGCGCCCGGGCTATATGCTCGGTAGTGTAGGTGCTCTCGTGATAGAGCGTGCTGACACCTGAGAGCTGCTTGTGCAGGGCAGGCATATAGCGTGTGTCGGAGCAGTAAGCATAGCTTCGGGGCGCATCGGCAGGAGTGGTGAGCCGCGAAGATGGCACAAACTCTCCCTCAGGCGAGGTCCAGCCAAGGCCAGCCTTGATATTGTTGATCTGGCTGACGGGTATCTCGTAGAAGTCAATCATGTCGCGGCGGATATGAGGAAGGGTTGGTTTCTCACGGAAAAGGAAGCCGCAACACGGCACCCGATGGTCGAGCGGAACGGTCTCCACGGTAAGACTACGGTCGTCGTAGATAACTTTTCTGAGCGTGGTGTCAACGGGAATAAAATCCACTTCGTAGCCAAGACCGCTGCAAAACAGTTCGCGCTGAAGGGTGAACAGGTTGTCGTACTGCATCGGTGCATAGACGCGCAGCCGCGCCGTGCGCCCAAGCATACCGAAAGTTGACAGCAATCCCATCAGCCCAAAGCAATGGTCGCCATGCAGATGTGAAATGAAGATGACCGAAATCTTGGTGAAACGCAGTCCCATACGGCGCAACTGCATCTGCGTTCCCTCACCGCAGTCGACCATGAAAAGCTTGTCGCGCAGCTCAACGACTTGCGACGAAGCATAGTGGCGCAGGGTGGGCAATGCGCTGCCACACCCAAGTATGTGTACCTTGAACGGCTCCATGCCCAGTGGCTACTTCATTCTCTTGAAGCCAAAGATGCCGTCCTTGTTTTCCAAATAGAGCGAGTCGGCTCCCAACTCGTCAACGCGGAACGTGTCGCTGTTGAGCACCAACCGACCGTTGCAGATCTTCCATGAGGTCCAAGGGTTCGACTCGGTCTCCTGATTCGACTTAACCACCCCACCCTCGCGTATCTCGAAGTTGCGGTCGATGCTCACCCACTTGCCTTGCAGCGTGGTGAGGTTAATTACCGACTTCACTACCGAGTCGCCATATTCCACTGCCGCAATCACGGCCAGACGGTCGCCGACGAGCAGTCCGCCCTGAATGTCGCTCACCGAGTCGTCGACGTTCTTCATCATCGTACACACGCGTCCGTCGTCGGTCAGCAGTTGCAGGGTGTGCATGGCTGTTCCTTCGCCGCAGATGCCATAGAGAGTGGAGTCGGCCACCAGTGTGGTGTCGGCAGAAAGGTTGCCCGAGACAACGATGTTGTTCTTTTTCTTGTCGCTCGTGCAGCCTATGGCCAGAAAGGTTGTCAGCATAATGACAACGAGAAGTTGCATTTTTTTCATATCTGAAAGAGAGTAATATGTTTTGATTGCATTTTATTGGTCGCCGAGTTTCTGCTTTGCCTCGTCCCACAGGGCATCCATCTCGCCCAGCGTGAGGTCCGACAGCTGTCGCCCCTGCAGCTTAGCCTGCTGCTCAACATAGTTGAAGCGCGACATGAATTTCTGGTTGGTGTGCTCGAGGGCGTTGTCGGGATTGAGGTGATAGAGCCTCGCGGCATTGATGACCGAGAAGAGGAAGTCGCCCAGCTCGCGCGTGGAGCGTTCCTTGTCGTCGCGTTCCAGCTCGGCCTGAAGCTCGTCGAGCTCCTCGCGCACCTTCTGCCACACATCCTCGCGATGCTCCCAGTCGAAGCCCACGTGGCGCGCCTTGTCCTGTATGCGATAAGCTTTGATGAGCGACGGCAGCGACTGGGGCACACCCGAAAGCACTGTCTTGTTGCCGTCTTTCTCGCGCTGCTTTATCTGTTCCCAGTTGTCGAGCACCTGCTCCACGCTCCGGGCCTTGGCAAACCCTGCCGTTTCCGACTGCTCGCCGGCTGCCTCTTCAGGCACGTAGGGCAGAGGACGCGGATGCTCGGCACCCACCTGCGACGGATGGTAAACGTGAGGATGACGGAAAATGAGCTTGTCAGCCGACTGCTGGCACACATCGGCAATGTCGAACTGCCCCTTCTCACTGGCTATCTTGGCATAGAAGCAGATATGGAGCAGCACGTCGCCCAGCTCCTTGCATATTTCCGGCACGTCGTCTCTTATCAGTGCGTCGCACAGTTCGTAAGTTTCCTCTATGGTGTTGGGCCTCAGGCTCTCATTAGTTTGCTTGCGGTCCCACGGGCATTTCTCCCTGAGAGCATCAAGCACATCAAGGTATCGCCCGAAGGCTTTCATCTGTTCTTCGCGTGTATGCATGGTTCGTAAATTGTTGTCGCTAACGATTATAATGTCGCTAACGCACTGCAAAGTTAATGATTAAGCAAGTAATAAGCAAAATCTATTTTGCTTTTTCAATCACCAACAACCTTACCATAAAGTAATATGGGCCATATTACCGAACAATATGGGCCATATTACCGAACAATATGGGCCATATTACCGACCCACCCCCACCCCCTCCCCAAGGGAGGGGTGCCGTAAGGCTCTCCCATAAGTCATATAAGGCTTATAATTCCCATAAGACCTATAAGACCTATAAGCCATCCCCCCTTC
>ONLG01000054.1 GCA_900318625.1 uncultured Prevotella sp. | reverse complement strand
CAGCGTGGGCGAGAGAAACCCAATCTTGCGGCCTTGCAGGTCGTAGACCGTGTTGTCGGCAGCCTTGTCGACGGCAATGGTGTTGATACCCGTCGGCGTAACCTCCTCAACCTTGTCAGTCAGGCGCACGTAGTAGTCGCGGTTGGCGGTTATTGCGAAGTCGGGCAGCTGCTTGCCTTGGTTCATGTTGTTGAAGATGAGGTTGTAGCTTCCGCTCTCTGCATCGAGCAGGAATACCTTATATGTTTCGCCTCCGATGGTAACCTGGTCAACCCATGTTTCGCCCGGCCAAGTGCCGAACAGTTCGCTGTCGCCCCATGCGTAGAGTCCGAGAGCGTCGTAGCCCGTCTCGTCGATGGCGTAGATGTAGTGCTTGGCCGTAGGTATCTCTGGCAGCTGAGCCTCAAGCTTGAAGTTGTCGATAGCCAGAGCCATTGCGCTGGCACAGTTGTCGCCACTGGCAGCTGAGATGTTCCAAGCCAGGTAGAAGTCGCAGCCGTGCTGTATCTTGGCGTTGAGCGTCTTGCTAACGTTGACAACCTCGCCGGGAACGTCGGCATAGCCTTCAGTCTTATCATCTGGGTCGAACTTAGTATAGAAGTCACTGCCAGCCGAAGTCCAGTTGCGTCCGTCAACAGAGTAATACATCTGCACAGCAAATCCAGCAGCGTTGCTTCCCTTGCGATACTTCTCGATGTCGTAGCTTATCTGTATGTTCTCCAGGTCTTTGCGTGCGCTGTTGAAGAAGTGGGCATACACGTTGATGGCGCGTGTGCCATCGGCTACGCCTGTCGTGATGCCACCCACGGCGCGGTCTTCGTCGTTGTCCTTACCAAAGTTCCAGAGTCCGTTCTTAGCATTGCTGGGCAGCGATACTCCACCGGCATACTGTGTGGTCTCTCTTGCGGTGGGATAGGTGCCTAACGTGCGCGGACCAACGGTCTGGCGGTCGATGCGCCATCCTTCGGGCAGGGTGGCTTCGGTGTCGAGGCCAAGGCTGTTGAAGTTCTCAGTGGCAGTGAGCTTCTCCTCGTTGAGGTCTATCGAAGTGTATATAGGCACCTCGGTTTCGGCCTGAGCCACCTTTATCACGGCCTGAGTGTTGTACAGAGAATTCTGCGCCGTAACGGTGAAGGTGCCTTCTGTGCCGTTGCTTACGAAAGTGGTGTTGTCCTGCAAAGTGCCAGAGTTGTCGACAGAGTATGCAAGGTCTGCCGGAGCATCTATCTCCATGCCGAACTGGTCGAGGGTTACGGCGGTAAGTCTAACCTTTCCGGCGGTGTGGTCTACATAGTTGGTGAAGTTCTGCAGAGCCTCGCTTGCATAGCTGCGCATCTTGGCAGCATCGGCTTCTGCAACCGTGGACGGGCGATAGCTGATTGTTGTCGGGTCTTCGCCGAAGATAAGTCCGTACTCCATGCAAGCTGCCATGTATGCAGACTTGTCTACAGGGTGTCTGTCGTCGAGGAACCAGCTGTTTATCTCGGTCTCGCCTTCCTTGTCGTAGGCCGACTGATAGGCGCGTGCCACGGGGCAGAGGGTTACTCCCAGCTCGCGGGCTACGCTCTGGTAGTTCTGCAGGAATGTGTTGTTATAGGCAGTGAAGTTGGTCCAGTCGCCGCTGTATGCCCAGTTCATAGGCACGATGATGATGGCGTTGGGGTTGGGGCAGTACTCACGGATGTAGTCTACCCACAGTTTCATCGAAGCGCGGAAGCTTTCAACGTTTGTTCGTGGCAGTCCGCTCTGCTCTTGCAGGATGATGTGTGTCCAAGCATCGGAGCGCACCATCATCTTAGCACCCGGCGTGCCGTCTTCTGCCAGTCCGTCGCCTTCTTCCCAGTGGTAGTTGAGCGACTTGCCCAGACGGGTGTGTCTTGTCCAAGAGGCGTTCTTGCCCATTGCGGCAGCTATGTCGTTGAACATTGTCGGCTGGTCGCTGTAGTGTATCAGTGAGTTGTTGAGCGACAGTATCTTAACCTCTGCTGGCAAAGTGGGAACGAGTGTTACGTTAGCCGGCATGAGTGTTACCGACTGGATTACGGTGCCAATCTTCTCCATCTGGTATTCGCCTGTAGTGAGGTTGAAAGTGATGTTGTAAGTGCCTGCTTCGGTCGATACAGTGTATGTGCTGCCCTTTTCGAGAGTGCCCGATGTGTTGTTGCCGGTGAGGTCCTGGCTGCCCTGAGCACCCCAGGGGCCGCTCATGCCCAGTCGCTCGTAGATGCGCCAGTGGCAATAGCTGTCAGAGCCACCCGTCATGCTTACCTGTCCCTTGAAGAGATTGTCGCTTGTGTCGAGCTTCAGCTCGCCGGTGGTGTCCATATAGTTCCACGAGTTGTTGTCGCCGATGATATAGACAGATGTAATGTCGCTGTCGTCTTGCTTGCTTTCGAGAAGCAGTGAGGCTGTGCTGCCAGAAATGGTGAGCACTATGCGGCCACACTGGAAGGTGTTGCTGCCGGTAGAGATGTTGTCGTTAGTGCCACTCACGAGGGCATACGGCGTATCCATCAGCACTGCACTGCCGTTGCTGCCGTAGTTACAGCTGCTGCTCCAGTTGGCATCGGCCACCTTGAACTGCCCGTTCAGGGTCTTGTCGTACAAGACGTAAGTGCCATTGCCCTCGTCGGAGAATTCCCAGTCGCTGCTTGCGCCCCAGCTGTTCACTTCGCCACGGATGTAAATTCCCGATGCGACGAATGGAGGACGCGACGGGTCTACCCAGCCTGTATAGCTTTCAGGGTCGCTTATCAGCTGCGCACCCTCAGAGCTGATGCAAACGTATACGTCGGCACTTGTGTCGGCAGTGAAGCCTTCAATCTTGTTTGTTGCGGTGCCGTCGCTGAATGTGAGAGTGTAGTTTCCAGCCTTGTCGATGCCGAAGAACTTATATTCCACACCATTGACAACGCTGCTTCCCTCGGCTGCTATGCCCGGGAATGTGCCGAATGGCTCGTCGCTGCCCTGTGCGTAGAGGTAGAGAGAACTCCATTTTGTTGCGTTCTCAACATATATATAATGTTTCTGTGACGCTGGGTCGGCAAATGTAGCGGAGATGCTGACGTTGTCGAGGGCCAGTCCCATAGCCTTGTTGGGCGATGTGCCGCTGGCAAGGCTGATGTTCCATGCCAGATAGATGTCGCTGCCGGCAGCAATAGTCTTCTTCAGAAGCTTGTTGCTTACCGCTGTGGTGCTGATAGGTACTACTTCTGCACCTTGAGTAGCAGCATCGGGAGAGAACGAAGTGGCAAAGTCGCTGCCTGCCGAAGTCCAGGCCGTTCCGTCCGTGCTGTAGTACATCTGCACGATGAAACCGGCGGAATTGTCACCGTTTCGGTACTTTTCGATGTCGTAGCTGATGCTCAGTGACTCGATTTCTTTTGCGTCGGTGTTGCTCAGCTGGGTCATAATACTCACGCAGCGTGTGCCGTTTGCAACCGTCGTGGACAGACCGCCCACTGCACGGTCGGCCTGATTGCTGCTCGAACCGAAGTTCCATGTTCCGTTCGAGGCATTGCTTGCGAGGCTTACGCCACCCGAATACATCACTGTCGTGGCTGCCGATGCAAAGCTGTTGAGCGTTCGCGGGGCATCCATCTGGCGGTCGATGCGCCATCCTGCTGGCATAGCGAGCGTTGCTGCGCTTGCCGTGGCATCCCACATGCTGTTGAAGTCTTGCTCAACGGTGGGCTGCGACTCCGTCAGCGGCAGTCCGTCGGCGGCTCGGAGCGAGGTCCAGAGCGCACTCACAAACAGCGAGATGCATAGAAGTAGGTAATTCTTTTTCATAGATTGTTGAAAATAATAGATGTAAATAATGTGTTGTACGGTTCTCGGAGCAAGTCGTCAGTTGACGTTTGGCTTATCTTTTTGCAAAAGTATGATTACAAGACGACAGTTAGAAACTGGCCAAACCAATTTCTAACCGTCATATTATATAACTTGTTGTAAGTTAGTTGCTTATCGGTGGCTCGTCGCCGATAAATCTAAGAGAAGCCAATATCGCTTTTAAGTTTGATCAATTTGCCGGAAAAGGGATTCCTGAATGTCAGTGAATAAGCGTGAAGCATCATCCTGTGGCCCTTCTTCCCGTATAGTTCGTCGCCCACGATAGGCAGTCCCAGTCCGTCCTTATGTGCGCAGTGCAGGCGCAGCTGGTGGGTGCGCCCGGTTTCGGGACGCAGCTCAAGCAGTGTTCTGCCGCCCTCTTCTTTCAGCACCCGGTAGTGGCTCACGGCCTTGCGCCCGTGCTTGTGGTCTGCCATCTGGCGCGGACGGTCGTCGAGGTCGGGGCGCAGCGGCAGGTCGATGGTACCCTCGTGTGGGGTGTCAGCAGGCAGATTGCCTTCGATGAGGGCCAGATAGCGTTTCTCGACCATGCGGTTTTCAAACATCCGTTGCAGCTCGCGCTGTGCGTCCGGGTGCTTGGCTACGACAAGCAGACCGCTTGTGGCCTGGTCCAGACGGTGAACGCTCAATGCTCTGGCACTGTTTCCGAAGTGTGCGTCGAGCAGTTCAACTACCGATGAAACCGCCGTTTTTCCGGGCACACTTAACATTCCGCTCGGTTTGTCGACCACTATGAGGTCTTGGTCTTCGTAGACCACGGGCAGGTCGGCCATGGTGAACCTGCGTTCGCTGTCGTCGGCGGTCACTTCCGGGGGCAGCATCCATTGCAGTATGGGCTTGCACTTGCAGCTGCACGCAGGGTAGTAGTGGCCGTCGTGGCGCACTTCGCCCTGTGGCGACTCGCCAATCCAGAACATAGCCATGCACAATGGTCGCAGGCCGTGGGTGAAAGCATATTGCAGCAGCTTTGGTTCGCAGCACTCACCGCTGCCCGATGGCGGAACGGCGAGCCCGCGGTCGGCGAATATCCGCAGCAGTGAGCTCTGCTCGCCGCGATAGTTTGTCATGGTGAATTGCGAGAAAAGCCATTGCTGAAGGTCCACCGACATCTGCCTGCGCCTTTGTTCCTTGGCCTCAATCTCGGCTTCAAGGCGGTCTGCCAGCGCCTGCTGCTCCTCGATAAGTTGGCGGTAGTGCTTCTTTATCCGGTGCAGTTCGGCTTTCTGAAACTGGCTCTCGCCAATCAGCTCAGCCTTGTCGCGTTCGGAGAGGAAGGCCGACTGGCGTCGTCGGTCGCGCAGTAGCTTGGCAGCCGCCATAGCTTGTCGCTGCCGTTCGGTAGCCGTCGCGCTTTCGCGTTGCAGCCTTTCCTGTTCGCTGCGTGCAGCTTTCAGCTCGGCTGACGAGCTTAGCCTCTCTATTTCGGCAGTGAGTCGGTCGATTTCGCGTTCGTGAGTCTTGAAGTAACCGTCGGGTTGCAGATAGTCGAACACAGCCGGCACGAAGCCCGGCCAGTCGCTCCGTCCCAACAGCTGCCCCGAATAAGCCGCTAAGTAGCCCAACTCGCACGCACCCGAGGCGGCCTGCTGGTCGGCCCTTTCCACCACCAGCACCCCGAACATCTTGCCCTGGCTCACCTCCTCTTGCCACTCGCTGTGGCTCTCTATCATGCTTCTCACCTCGCCGGCGGCCAGCAGGCACAGCGGATGAGGCTCGTAGCGCAGAGGGTTGTTCATGCGTCGTGGCGGCATGATGTCGGTGTTGAGCGGATGAAAAATGTCGTTCATAGGGTTTGCGGCTTTCGTTTCTTCGGATGCGAAGTTAGGCGAAATAATCTGAAAAAGGAACTTTTTACGGAAAATACTGCTATCTTCGCAGTGTGATAACGTTATAAAAAAGTATGGAACAGAAGATATTTCCCGACCTTATGAGTGGCAAGACCATTCTGTATGTCCATGGTTTCGGCTCGGCAGGCAGCACCCACACGGCTGAACTGCTGCGCCAGCTCATGCCTCGCGCCACTGTCATTGCCCCCGACCTGCCCATCCACCCCGATGAAGCCATCAGCCTGCTCAATGACACCGTAGCCACTGCCAGGCCGCAGCTTGTCGTAGGCACCTCGATGGGCGGTATGTATGCCGAGCAGCTGCACGGAGTAGACCGCATATTGGTCAATCCCGCCTTCGAGATGGGCGACACAATGTCGCACCACGGCATGGTTGGCAAGCAGACATTCCAGAACCCGCGGCAGGACGGAGTACAGGAGTTCATCGTCACCAAGGCTCTTGTGAAGGAATATCGCGACTGCACCACCCACTGTTTCGCCGATGTAACGGATGAAGAGCGGCAGCGCGTCTACGGACTCTTCGGTGACAACGACGAGCTGGTAGACACCTTCGGACTCTTCTCTGCCCATTATCCGCAGGCCATACCCTTCCACGGAGGCCACCGCCTCACCGAGAGTGTCATCCTGCACAGCCTTATCCCGGTAATACGATGGATCGACGACCGCCAGGAAGGGCGCGAGCGGCAGCAGGTCTACATCCATGAGAGTGCCATGAAAGATGCCCACGGCAACCCGGCATCGTGTCTGCTGAAGACTTTTGAGTATCTTATCGAGACCTACGACGTAGGCATCGTAGCTCCGGCAGCCGTCAACAGCCCCGATGTCATGGCAGCGACAGCCGAGTGGGTGATGCAAGTGCTGAGCACTCCGGCATGGAACCGGCTCACCCTTACCAACCAACCCGAGCGGCTGCTGGGCGATTTCATCATTGCCGGGCACGATATGGCGCAGGCTCTGAAGCACTCAGCCTTCATGGGAACGGTGATAGAGTGGGGCAGCGATACGTTTAAGACGTGGGAGGAGATACTTGTGTTCTTCCAAAGGTTAAAGCCAGAGTGAAGTTTTTTCAAACTTATATAAATAAAAAAAGGAGTACCGCTGTACTCCAACCTTTGTTAACCTTAAATCTAATACTATGAAAAACACGATGCAAAGATAGTTCTGTTTTGATACTTTTGCAACCATTTTAGTGTTAAATTGTAATTAAGTGCGTTTTTCTTGACATAAATCAACTTGTGCTAAGGCTTTTTCTGTAACCTGTCGTTTTGTTAAACGTTTTCATAAACAGGCAATAGGCTCTGTCGGAAAGTGCTGAGCGTAAAGCAATATGGCCCATATTGGTCGGTAATATGGCCCATATTGGTCAGTAATATGGCCCATATTATCCCACTCTTAGTTCCCCCAAGGGGGAGGAGTGGCTTATATGGCTTTTAGGACTTATAGTTCTTATAGGACTTATAGGGCCATTATGGGAAATAAAAAATAAGCTGTGATACTCCCGTTCGGCAAAAAAAGAAAATTCTTTTCTTTGTTTTGCTCTCACTTAACCGTACCTTTGCTTCATAAAATTCAGCGAAGGTACTCCCGTTCGGCAAAAAAAGAAAATTCTTTTCTTTGTTTTGCTCTCACTTAACCGTACCTTTGCTTCACAAAATTCAGCGAAGGTACTCGCGTTCGGCAAAAAAAGAAAATTCTTTTCTTTGTTTTGCTCTCACTTAACCGTACCTTTGCAGCGCGAAAGTTGAACACAGCAGAACTAAACATTATTGAAATATGTCGAATCTAAGATTTGAAGTGGTTGCTGAAGCCTTCAAGAAGAAACCTCTTGATGTGGCAGCACCAAGCGAGCGACCGTCGGAATTCTTTGCCAAGAATGTCTTTACACGTGCCAAGATGTATAAATATCTGCAACGTGACGTGTACGACAAGATGATTGATGTTATCGACAACGGTGCCACTCTCGACCGTTCGATAGCCGATGCAGTGGCAAAGGGCATGAAGCAATGGGCCGACGAACAAGGTGTTACGCACTATACTCACTGGTTCCAGCCCCTTACCGAGGGCACTGCCGAGAAGCACGATGCCTTCATCGAGCACGACGGCAAGGGCGGAATGATTGAGGAGTTCTCGGGCAAGCTGCTCGTGCAGCAGGAACCTGATGCTTCGTCGTTCCCCTCGGGCGGCATCCGTGCCACCTTCGAGGCACGCGGCTATTCGGCGTGGGACCCCACCTCGCCCGTGTTCATCATCGACGACACACTCTGTATTCCCACCATCTTCATCTCCTACACAGGCGAATCGCTCGACTACAAGGCTCCGCTCAAACGCGCCCTTCATGCCGTAGACGAGGCGGCAACGGCTGTGGCAAAGCTCTTCGACCCCGAAGTGCGCAAGGTTATCTCTAATCTGGGATGGGAACAGGAGTACTTCCTCGTTGACGAAGGACTCTACTCGGCTCGTCCCGACCTGATGCTTACCGGGCGAACGCTCATGGGCCACGACTCGGCAAAGAACCAGCAGATGGACGACCACTACTTCGGCATCATCCCCGAGCGCGTTCAGGCGTTTATGAAAGACCTTGAGGTGCAGGCCCTTGAGTTGGGCATACCCTGCAAGACGCGCCACAACGAGGTGGCTCCAAACCAGTTTGAGCTTGCTCCGATATTCGAGGAAACCAACCTGGCGGTAGACCACAATATGCTGTTCATGGCTCTGCTGAAGAAGGTGGCACGCAAGCACGGCTTCCGCGCCCTGCTCCACGAGAAACCTTTCGACGGCATCAACGGCTCAGGAAAGCACCAGAACTGGAGCCTCGCCACCGATACGGGCGTGCTGCTCCATGCCCCCGGCAAGACCCCGAAGCAGAATCTGCGCTTCGTGACGTTCATCGTCGAGACACTGATGGCCGTCTATCGCCATAACGGACTGCTCAAGGCATCGATCATGTCGGCCACCAATGCCCACCGTCTGGGTGCCAACGAGGCCCCGCCAGCCATCATCTCGAGTTTCCTCGGCAAGCAGGTGAGCGAGTTGCTCGACCATATCGAGAAGGCCGACAAGGACGACCTGTTCAGCGTGGAGGACAAACAGAAGATGGAACTCGATATTCCCGAGATACCCGAACTGCTCATCGACAACACCGACCGCAACCGAACGAGCCCCTTTGCCTTCACCGGCAACCGCTTCGAGTTCCGCGCGCCGGGCAGCGAATGTAACTGCGCGTCGGCCATGATAGCCCTCAACGCCGCCATGGCAGAAGCTCTCACGCTGTTCAAGCAGCGAGTAGACAGCCTTGTTGAGGCCGGAAGCGACCTGACAAACGCAATAATCGACGTGCTTCGTGAGGACATACGTACCTCGAAACCTATCCAGTTCGAGGGCAACGGCTACAGCGAGGAATGGGTGAAAGAGGCTACGCGCCGTGGCTTAGACGTGGAAACGTCGTGTCCGCTCATCTTCGACCGCTACCTTGACGAGGCTTCGGTGGAGATGTTTGAGCGTATGAACGTGATGACCCGCAAGGAGCTGCGTGCACGCAACGAGGTGAAATGGGAGACCTACACAAAGAAAATACAGATTGAGGCGCGCGTGCTTGGTGACCTCGCAATGAACCACATCATCCCTGTAGCTACCCACTACCAGACGCGTCTGGCCAAGAACGTCAGCTCTATGCGCGAGATACTGCCGCAGGAGGATGCCGTAAGCCTCTGCGCACGCAACTTCAAGATCATACGCGAGATTGGAGAGCGCACCCAGAACATCGAACGCCTCGTTGAGGAGCTTGTTGGAGCGCGCAAGAAAGCCAACCGTCTGGAGTGCGAACGCGACAAGGCAATAGCCTATCACGACACAGTTGCACCGAAACTCGACGAGATTCGCTACCACATCGACAAGCTGGAACTCACCGTTGCCGATGAGTTGTGGACTCTGCCGAAGTATCGCGAGCTGCTCTTCATACGCTAATCCTAACTCCTCCGGGGACTCTTGGTCCTGCGGAGGAGTGTTCGTTTCTAAGGAGGAAGGGAGACAAGGAGGCAAGATTATTGCCTCCTTGTTTTTTGTTGCTATGAAAACAATGCTTCAAGGTGCCACTTCTCCTTAGCAGCAATTTCTTCTCAAGAGAGAAATAACTGTCTGTTAAGGATATGGGAGACTATTGACGGTGCTTGCGTTTGGTTCTTTCGATGCGCAGCACCTGGTCGCAATATTCCACTACCGCCGGTCGGTGGGTGATGAAAATCACGGTCTTGTCGTGCGAAGCAAGGATATTCTCGAGCAGCTGCCGTTCGGTCTGTGGGTCGAGCGCACTCGTTGCCTCGTCGAAAAGCATGATGTTGCGGTTGCGCAGCAGTGCCCTGGCTATGGCGATGCGCTGTGCCTGTCCCTCGCTCAGGCCCGTGCCCTGCTCGCCGCACACCGTCATCAGTCCCTCTGGCAGCGAGAACACAAAGTCGGCACAGCTCTTGTGCAGAGCCTCGCGCATCTCTTCGGGTGTGGCATCGAGCTTGCCCAGGCGCAGGTTGTCGCGTATGGTGCCGCTCATAAGGGTGTTTCCCTGTGGCACATACACCAGATTGGTGCGCAGCAGCGGGCTAAGCTCCTTCTTCACCTTATTATTATATATATAGGCATGGCCCTTCTGTGGAGTCAGCAGTGCGAGTATTATGCGCACGAGGGTGGTCTTTCCCGCTCCCGTCTCGCCGAGGATAGCCGTACACGAACCCGGACGGAAGTCGAACGACAGCCCTTTGATGATGTCGCCCTTCTCCTCTTCGTATGCATACGACACGTTTTCGAGCCTTATGCCGCACGGCGCGGCGAGCGGTATGGGTGTACCCTGCTCCTCGAGTGGGTTCTCCTCGAGCTCCATGAGTCGCTCGGCGGCAGTGAACACGCTCACGAAGGCCGGCACGAGCTTGGTGAGCTGGCGCGCCGGACTCTGTATGCGGTTCACCAACTGCAGGAAAGCCGTCATGCCTCCGAAGCTCAGGGTGTGGGCCGACATACGCAGTGCCGCCCACAGGAAGGCCACGAGATAGCCCAGGGCAAAGCCGCTGTTGAGTATCAGGTTGCTCATCACGCTGAACTTGGTGCGTCGCACCACGCGGCTGCGCAGCTCGCTCTGTGTGTTCTCGAGCTTGTCGACCATCGTGTCGTCGCCTTCGAGGGTCTTGATGAGCATACGGTGCTGGATGGTTTCCTGCAACACGCTCTGCACTTTGGAGTCGCTGTCGCGCACCTGACGCGTCAGGCGGCGCATCTTGACTACGTAGATGCGGCTCACGAGGATGAAAAGCGGAATCATAAACGTCACCACCAGCGACAGTCGCCAGTCCATAGAGGCCAGATAAACGAAGGCACCGATGAACATGGCCAGTGTGGAGAGCGAGCTGGGGATGGTCTCGGTGAGGAAGCGCACTACGTTGTTGACATCCATCTCGAGGCGGTTGAGCACGTCGCCCGAGTGCATACGCTCCTTGCCGCCCCACTGCGAGCGCAGTATGCGGTCGAGCATACGCTGCTGCATACGGTTCTGCGCCTTTATGCCGAGCAGGTTGCTTATCCAGATGCCGCAGATGTTGAGTGCGAAGTCGCACAGGATGAGCGCTCCCATGAGTGCCACGGCAAGGTAGATGTTGCCCTGGGCGGTACCCGAAGCCACGTCGATGGCGTGCTTCACGGCCCATACCTGCGCCAGACTGACCACCACCGACACCAGTCCCACCAGGGCATTGAGCACTGCCTGAAGCCTGTTGCCGTGCCATGCGTTCCACAGCCACCCCATGATTTCGCGTGTGGTGAACTTCTCATTGCCGGTTATGGTGAACCATTTTTTCATCTGTGGTATCTTGTTTCTTGTTGTTGCGTAATGTTGTTTCTTGCTTTTGGGTCAGCTGCGCTGGTCCATTCCCCACATCATCTTGTCGCGCAGGGTGGCGAAATAGTGCTGCCCGGCACGCTTCACGATGCGAACCACGTAGGGAGCCTTGCTGATTCTGACCGTCGTAGTGTCGCGCAGCTTCTGCGAGCGTCCGTCGACAGCCACGAGAAAGTTGTGCGAGCGCGATGCCACCTGCAGCGTTACGGTGCTGCTGTCGCTGATTACTATGGGGCGTATGTTGAGCGAATGTGGTGCCACGGGCGTGAGACACAGGTTGCCGCACTGCGGAACGATGATTGGTCCGCCGTTAGAGAGCGAGTAGGCAGTGCTCCCGGTGGGAGTCGAAACGATTAGTCCGTCGGCCTGATAGGTTACGAGATAGTCGTCGTCGACGGTCGTTTTGATTGATATCATCGAAGCATTGTCGCGCTTGAGCACCGCAATGTCGTTCAGCGCAAAGGGGCAAACGGTCAGCTGTTCGTCGTCGGTGTCAATCTGAATTGCCGTGTGCGGCTCGGTGGTATAGTGTCCCTTGTAGATGCTGTCGATAACCTTTTCCACCTCGGTGGGTATCACGTCGGCCAGAAATCCGAGCCTTCCCATGTTCACGCCGATGATTGGAGTCTGCTTGGTTCCCACCCTGCTGGCAGCCTTGAGCAGCGTGCCGTCGCCGCCTATGGATATTACGAAGTCGGCATCGAAGTCGTCGCCGTCGAATTCGGTGTGCTTTCCTTTGAGTTCAGGCAGCAGCTTGTGCAGGAAGGCGGCGTAGGTGCTGTCGACGAGAACCTCTGAGTTGTGGCTCTCGAGGCAGTCGAGCAAAGCGCGTAAGCCTGCCGATTTGTGCGACTGATACTCGTTGCCGAAGAGTGCGAAGCGCAGTTTTTGTTCTTTCATTGTTTGTTTCGTGTTGCTTTCGACGAAGCAAAGTTACACATTCTTTGCCTAAACACCATATTTATACGCGAGAAAGCAAAAAGTAATATGACTCATATTGGACATTAATATGACTCATATTGGTCGGTAATATGACTCATATAACTTTGCTGCAACGGCTAAATAGTTGGACGGTTTGCCAATTATTAAATGTTAAAAGGATGGCTACTTGCTGGATTTTCGCTACTTTTGCATTAGATAACAACCGCTTGTGCTCTGGACATCGGGCACGAGCCGTGGAAGCAAACGACATAAACAATCAGATAGAAACAGAACAATGGCTAAAGTTTACGTATTCCTTGCCGACGGCTTCGAGGATATTGAGGCCCTCGCACCTATCGACATCCTGCG
>ONLG01000071.1 GCA_900318625.1 uncultured Prevotella sp. | reverse complement strand
CTGCACGGTGTAGGTTCCAGCATCAAGATTGCTGACCGTCTGATAGGCAGTATTGTTGAAGATATGCAGGTACTGCACGGTGTTGTCACCGCTCCAGTGTGAACCACTTGTATAGTTCCATTCCTCTAAGTTACTATTGTCACGTGTCTTGTTCCACGTGTGGCTGAGCCGCCATGTCAGGTCGCTTGGCATCACCCTTCGGTAATCGTCACCGTTGGTAGCAGCGTTGTAGTTCTCCGATGTAGAATAGGTGAAGTCGAAGCCTCCGCCCACCTCAGCAGCCACCACAGTGTTGTCGTGGGCATCTGTAATCTTCAGGAAGCCCGGCGTAGAGATGCGGTTGAGTTCGTCGGTCTTGCTGGTGAAGCTGCCGGAGGTTATCTCCGTGCCATGATCAAAGTCGATTACCAATTCTCCGTTCTCTTCCTTCGTGGGGTAGTTCATCACCTGATAGGTGTAGGGAGCCGTATCCGCCATGCGGCTCAAAGCCAATGCTGGAGTGGAAGGTGTACTTATATGTATGAATGTCACCGTAGTTGCCGGAACTATCGAAGCCGCGCACCTTAACGAAGATGGTAGGGCCTGCAACGGTGTTGGTGTAGCTGTTGTCGGCGCTGGTATACGTAATTCTGTCATTCTCACCATCGTATGTAAGGTTGAATGTTGCTGCTGAGTATTTCGTTGTCTCGTCGAGAGTGAAGTAAGTATTGTCGGCAAATCCGATGGCATACTGCGTTGCCGTGGTATGGATGCCGTCCGATTCATCGGACAGCTCTACGGTGATGTCTTCGCTGGTTGTGGAGCTGAAGTCTACATTGCCATCTTCGGTTCCCGGCGACAGTGTGGCATCAGGTGTGTGGAACTCAAGCCGGTAGGTCATCGTTGTGGCATTGAACGAGAAGGTGTAGCCAAGATAGTTCTCGCTTGTCTCAGGGTTGAGCGACTGCTCGTCCTTTCTTGTTGTCAGTGCACCGTGCAGAGCGCGACCGTCGAGGTTGTTGCCTGTGGTAATCAGCGGGCGGAATACGTTGCCCCAGTAGGTGGGGTTATCTTCTGTTCCGTTGTCTTTCGGGCTTATGTCAAGATAGAGTCCACCCCATGAGTTAATACCAAGCGCTTCCTTCGTAATGTCAATCTTGTAGACGATACTGTCGGCGTCGGCTACTTCTTCGTTGTCGGCTATCTGGTGTCCGACACCTTCCTTGAACCAGTACTTCGTCATAGGTTTTCCTTCTGACAGATGGATTGACGCCTTAGTGTTGGCAGTCCAGTTGCCCACCAGGTTGTAGCCTCTGGTAGTTGATGCGCCTTTGTTAGTGTAGTTGTAGAGCACGTGTCCTTTCTCAGCATTGAGGTTGAAGGTGTGAGCCTTGGCCGAACCCTTGAGGAACTGCCATGAACCTGCGTTGTGGGGAGCTGCGGTTGTCATATAGGCTTTGTCGCCGTCGTAGCTGATTCCGTTCCAGTAGTTGATGAAGCTTACATATCCTTCATTGTCAGTATTGCCGGAAATGGGGTGGTTGGTATCGTAAGGATTGTTGTCGTGAGGCTTATAGCCAGCATCAAGATCAGTGACTGGGCGATAGACCACCTGCCCGTCGTCGCGGAGGATGTACCACTTTATCGGCGTGTCCTTGTCAATCTTCGACTTCGTCTTCCAAGTAACAAGGTCGTCGTCCTTTATGGTGAAGGTGTAGTACTTGGTGCTAATCTTTCCGTCGCCAATCACTTGGTGTCCATCCCAATAGCGGTTACGCGATGCCACCATCTTAAATGCAGGCCACATCTCGCCGTTAGTAATCTGCGGCGAAACCCAATAATAGTCGTGAGGGGGGGTAGCTACCCTTACCTTTCTTGTGTTGTTTTCGTTCTTGAAATATATAAAGTACTTGTCAGCACCTGTAGGTGTGAATTTCCAGTAGAAATCTTTCTTTGAATCATCCGTTTTTGTCGTAGCATAAGTGTCGCTGGTGTAATCACCGTCCACGGTGAGTGGGGTCTGGTCGGTTTGAGGAACTACAGTATACGTTTTACTGTTGTCCATCTCCTCTTTGAATCTGAAATAGAAGTCGCCTTGATGCAAAGCATTCTGAACCTGAGCTTTTGTAAGTTCCAGTTTATATTCGTCTCCATCTTTTTCCAGTTTATAGGAGTTACCTGTCCAGCTGTTGATGGTTCCGAGGAGGTATACTGCCTGAGTGGTACCTTTGCTGCCACTTCCCACAACCTTTACATTCCAGTAACCCTCACCACCAGAATCCCACCTTGCAGTGATAGTGTAGTGAGTGTAGTTGTTGGTTGAATGTGATATTTTGAATGATTTACCGCTGTAACTACCGTCATACTTAGCGTTATATCCGCTTTCTCCAACGTCATGACCATCATTGTCCGGGTGAATTTCTCGCTGTCCAGACCAATCACCCGGAGTGTTAATTTTCCAGAAAATGTCGCCTTCATAATCTGAAGCATCAAGGGAATAAGTAAACTCGTTATCATTTACCTTAGTAAACTTATAATCCGAATTCGTATCAGTCGAACCCCATGAACCCCAAATATTATTGAGCAAATAGAGATCGCCCCATGCTTTAGCATTAGTTGGCGTTAGGAGTAGTGTCGCAACTACTCCAATTAAAGTTAATAGTCTTTTCATTGCTTTTTTAAATTATAGTTTTTGTTTCAAAATTATTCTATGAAAAGTGGGGATTGCCAGTTATTTCGGGCTACCCTGGAGTATCTATTCCATTAGCGCGACAGCTCCGCAACTCCCTTTCTCCTTAGAGGAAAGCAGGGTGTGGCCAGCTCCGCAGGCCGTCAGAGACCACGGACAGGCACAAAGCATTGCTGCGGCCATAGGGTTTATGGTCGCTGCTGTATATATATAATAAGGTGATGTATGGTTCTTGGCCGCGCTATAGTCGGCCAAGTGGGATTTTATTCGACTTCTACCCCCCCCGCAAGACATTTCTTGCGGCGGCCTACGGGCACACGTCGTGCTGACAATGACTCAGCCTGAGCCAACGTAGCCAAAGAAGAAGAGGTTGAAGTGCAGTTTATCGACATAAGTTCATCGCTCTTTTAGCGTTATCAGGTAGTGCTGGAGCTGACGCAGAAAACCTCTGCGCCTACTTTTCAGCCGAAGCTGATGCTCCTTATCGGTTGCAAAAGTAATACTTCTCAGCGTTACAGAGAACACCAGTAACGATATTTTAATGTTTTTTAATATTAAACAGAAGGACTTTTTCAGACAGAAGGACAGAAAGACATGAGACAGAAGGACAGAAAGACATGAGACAGAAGGACAAAAGAACATGGAACTCACCCCCTCATTATCTGACAGAAGGACAGAAAGACATGAGACAGAAGGACAAAAGAACATGGAACTCGCCCCCATTCTTCGGCAAGCAAAGCGACTCCGTCGATTACCACAAGGGAGGGGAGTGAGGATTGACTCTACTTGCACTATCTCGTGTGTCTACAACCTATTCAATCGGGAAACTACAAGTTCTTCATACAATTGCTTCTTCTCGCCGCTGAGGAAGGAGTCCTTTATGAGTTGTTGCCATTTTGGAAGAGCCTTATGAAGACCTGTGACGAGATGCCTTACTACGTTTTCTTCCAGTCCCATTGTCTTTGCAGCATCCAGGAAATCGCTCATCCGAAGTTTTGTATTCTTTCCACAAAGTGTAAGTGCCAGCTCCTCCATGTCCCCAGGATTAGCAATAGCAACATTAAGGAGGTCATAAGCTGGTGTCAGTTGATACCCCACTTCTGGGCGGTATAGCGAAAAATTCTTCAGGTGCATATCGTTGTTGCCTGTCACAAAGCAGAAAAGCAAAAGCTGCATATAGTTCGTCAGGTCGAGTTTTGGTGTACTACTATATTGCATTATTGTCTTTGCTATCTGCTCATGCGATCCTTTGTATTTGTATTCCGTAGGGTGTAGCGTGAGTTGGCACATGTCTTCCATGTCTATCTTCTCACCATTTTCGGTGCGGTCAATACGTTTTGTGATATATCCCAGTTTCCCATCAGCCAGACGGATAAGGCTATGAGGCACAACACTAATCTTTGCGGCTTCCGCAAGATGCATCGTTAAGTCCTCGTTTTCTGGCAACTGCTCGTAACTCTCCGTTTGTGGCTTGAAGATATAATCTCCCCAAAGTCCTACAATAGTCAGTCGGCTACATCCATCGTGTTTGTCGAGGTTCAGAGACAATTTGGGTTGAACGCCAGTCAGAGATGTTTGAGCACGAATTACCTGCTCAGCTAATTTGTCGAGTTCTTCATGTTTGTACTCCAGCAGGGGCACATCCTTTGTTCCAAAGAATTTTCTGGCACATCTTGGATGAAAATCTTTCTGACCCTCTTCCAATTCTTTATAGCAATACAGGCATTTACGCATTGTCGTCTCCTTCCTTGTTTATAGGCACTACACCGACAGAGCCAATGCACTCCTTGCAGCACAACAACAGCAGAGACATTCGATCAAGTATGCTGATGTCGGTGTTGCGAAGTGCCACATCGAGCAGCCACCCTTCAGGTATCAGCCCATCAAAAAACGGAAAAAGCACTGGGCTAACAAACGTCTCAGCTTGTAATGGCAGCGTCAGGCTTACAGGCTGCGCCTCTTCACGTGAGAGGTAGGTTTCGTCATAACAGAAGCGGTATTCGCCACCATCTTCTGTCAAGATGCCAGCAAGAACTTCCTTTCGATATATCTCTGCTTGTCTCATTGCCTTTTAGTTGCTGTCAGTTCGTAGTCAAACAAATCAAGTAGCTGATTGACCTTATCCATTCTTAACGTTGTTTTTCCTTGTTCCAGATTGCGCACAAAGCACAAGCCTACACCTGACTTCATAGCCAGGTCTTCCTGTGTAAGGCCATAGTTTTTACGCAAAGCCTTTACCACTACTGACAGCTTTGTCTTTTCCATATAAAATCATATTACTTCAAATGCAAAATTACATCATTGTTCCCGAATTACATCATTTCTAATATAAAAAGTCTGAAGTTTGACTGTTTTATATTGCTTCGGCTATAGTTTTACTGTCTTTCTTTAGTTATATATAAATTAACCATTCGTTCATCGGAAGCTTACAGATCAGTAGTCTGATGCGTTCCTTTCTATACCTCAGGGCAGGGGGATTGAACCCTCCCCCAGCCCTTAGCATCTGACAGAAGGACAAAAGAACACGGCCCCCTCCCTTTGGGAGGGGGATAGCGCGCCCCTGATACATGGCTCCCTTTTGTTCAGGCGGATAACATATCCGCCTGAACGTGTAGGTGCTTGTCCCTGACAGAAGGACAAAAGAACAGAGCCTCTTGCGTGCAAGGGTTAGTTATTTATGATTGCGGAAACTCGGGGAAAAGACGGTCTGAAAGGGCAAAGAATGGGAGGCGGTGAGCAAAAGACTCCTAATCTCCTATTCTCCGTAGATGTAAAGTGGCAGCAAGATAGTTGGACGTGGGCATTTGGTTAAAAAAGAATAAAATAATATATATAATAAGGTGTAGGAAAACAAAGTTTCTTACTTTTGCGCCCCTGAACGCGCAGCCTCCGCTGCACCCGCGCAAGCAAGAAACAATAAATACATATTATATGCAGAACAACTTAGTGATTGTTGAGAGCCCCGCCAAGGCCAAGACAATAGAGAAATTCTTAGGCAAAGACTTCAAGGTGATGTCGAGCTACGGCCATATCCGCGACCTGAAGAAGAAGGAGATAAGCATCGACCTCGACTCGCTCACTCCCTTCTACGAGATACCCGAGGAGAAGCAACGCCTCGTGAGCGACCTGAAGAAGAACGCCAAGGCGGCAGCTACCGTGTGGCTTGCATCCGATGAGGACCGCGAGGGAGAGGCCATAGCATGGCACCTGTGCGAGGTGCTGGGCCTTGACCGCCAGACCACCAACCGCATTGTGTTCCACGAGATCACCAAGCCAGCCATTCTCGCAGCCATCGAGAACCCGCGCCGCCTCGACATGAACCTCGTCAATGCGCAGCAGGCTCGCCGCGTGCTGGACCGTCTGGTTGGTTTCAAGCTCTCGCCGGTGCTCTGGCGCAAGGTGAAGCCGTCGCTGTCGGCAGGCCGCGTGCAGAGTGTGGCCGTGCGTCTCATCGTTGAGCGCGAGCGCGAGATCCAGAACTTCAAGAGCGAGCCCTACTACCGCATCACCGCCGTGCTGCTCACCACCGACGACAGCGGCAACACGGCAGAGGTGAAGGCCGAGATACCCACCCGCTTCAAGACCCACGACGAGGCACTGGCCGTATTGGAGATGTGCCGCAACGCACAGTTCCGCGTGAGCAACGTCACCAAGCGACCGCTGCGCCGCACCCCTGCTCCTCCTTTCACCACGTCGACACTGCAACAGGAGGCAGCCCGGAAACTGGGCTTCACCGTCAGCCAGACCATGATGGTTGCGCAGAGACTCTACGAAAGCGGACAGATAACATATATGCGTACCGACAGCGTTAACCTCTCGGGCCTGTGCATCAACGCCAGCAAGCAGGAGGTGACTGCACTCTACGGCGAGGACTACAGCAAGGTGCGCCAGTACCACACCAGCTCGAAGGGTGCGCAGGAGGCTCACGAAGCCATCCGCCCCACCTACATGGACAAGCACCAGATAGAGGGCAGCCAGCAGGAACGCCGCCTCTACGAGCTGATATGGAAGCGCACCGTGGCTTCGCAGATGGCCGATGCCCTGATAGAGAAGACCACTGCCGAGATTGAAATCACGGGCAACGCCGCCGGCAGCATCTCACCAGCTCCCCACTTCGTTGCCACGGGCGAGGTAGTCACCTTCGACGGTTTCCTGAAAGTCTACCGCGAGTCGACCGACGACGACGAGCAGGCACAGGAGTCGGAGCTGGGCAACCTGCTTCCGGCCATGAAGGAGGGCGACAAGCTGGAATACAAGGAAATCATATCTACCGAACGTCTCTCGCAGGGACCGCAGCGATACACCGAAGCATCGCTCGTTCACAAGATGGAGGAGCTGGGCATCGGTCGCCCGTCGACCTACGCACCCACCATCTCGACCATTCAGCAGCGCGAATATGTGCAGAAGGGCGACAAGAAAGGTGAGGACCGCCTGCTGACCATCGACACCCTGAAGGACGGCAAGACCACGCGGAAGAACCGCCGCGAGACCATCGGTGCCGACAAGGGCAAGCTCATCCCGACCGACGTGGGCACGGTGGTGAACGACTTCCTGATGGAGAACTTCCCCGACATCATGGACTACAACTTCACCGCCACGGTGGAGAAGGAGTTCGACAAGATAGCCGAGGGCAAGGAGGAGTGGGCCGACGAGATAGGCCAGTTCTACAAGCACTTCGAGCCCGAGGTGGAGAAGGTGATGAACTCGCGCTCGGCCCACAAAGCCGGCGAGCGCGAACTGGGCAAGGACCCCGACAGCGGCAAGCCCGTATTCGTGAAGATAGGCAAGTTCGGCCCGGTGATACAGATTGGCTCTGCCGATGACTCCTCGAAGCCGCGCTTCGCACAGCTGCCTGCCGACAAGTCGATGGAGGACATCACGCTCGACGAAGCGCTTGAGCTGTTCCGCCTGCCGCGCAACCTCGGCGAGTTCGAGGGCGAATACGTGAGGATAGGCACGGGCCGCTTCGGACCATACATACTGCACAACAAGAAGTATGTGTCGCTGCCCAAGGACGAAGACCCGCTCACGGTGAGCCTCGAAACGGCCATCCGCCTGATTGAGGAGAAGCGCAGCCAGGAGCAGAAGCGCCACCTCAAGACCTTCGACGAAGACCAGAAGCTGGAGGTGATGAATGGCAGGTTCGGCCCGTATGTTGTCTACGACGGTGCCAACTACCGCCTGCCGAAAGCCATGCACGAGCGCGCTGCCGAGCTGAGCTACGAGGAGTGCATGGAGATAGTGCGCTCGCACCCTGCCACCACCAAGCAGAGAAAAAAGCGATAACACGATGCACCGACTGATCCTGATAGGCTACATGGGAGTGGGAAAGACCACTCTGGGCAAGGCTCTGGCCAAGGCCACGGGCCTGGCTTTCTACGACCTCGACTGGTACATAGAGAGCCGTATGCGGCGCACCGTGAAGCTGCTGTTCGACGAAAGGGGCGAAGAGGGCTTCCGGCAGATTGAGCAGCGGATGCTGCACGAGGTGGCCGAGTTCGAGAACGTGGTGATAAGCTGCGGCGGAGGCACGCCCTGCTTCTTCGACAACATGGACTACATGAACCGCCAAGGCCACACACTGTATCTGAAGGCCACGCCCGACGTGATACTCGAGCACCTGAGAATGAGCAAGAACGTGCGCCCGCTGCTGCTCGACAAGACCGACGAGCAGAAGCGCCTCTTCATAGAGCAGCAGCTCGAACAGCGGCGCGCCTTCTACGAAAAGGCACAGACCACGGTCGACGTGACCACACTCGACAGCAAGGAGAAGATAGCACAGGCGGTGGCAGGCATAGTGGAAAAGCTGCATCTGCCAGCCGCACAGCTATAACCGACCCACCCCCGACCCCATTCCCGAGCAAGGCTCGCCTACCCGTAGCCTTTCCCCAAGGGAGGGGAGCGAGAACACCAATCAACACTCACCAACCACCAAACAAACTGTCAGCAATGAAGAAATGGACAACTGAAGACTCGCGAGAACTCTACAACATCAATGGCTGGGGCACCTCCTACTTCGGCATCAACGAGAAGGGAAACGTGTTTGTGACGCCCTGCAAGGACGCAACCCAGATTGACCTGCGCGAGGTCATGGACGAGCTATCGCTGCGCGACGTCACCTCGCCGGTGCTGCTGCGCTTCCCCGACATTCTCGACAACCGCATCGAGAAGACCTCGGAGTGCTTCATGAAGGCCGCCAAGGAGTACGACTACAAGGGCGAGAACTTCGTAATCTATCCAATCAAGGTGAACCAGATGCAGCCCGTGGTGGAGGAGATTATCTCCCACGGACGCAAGTTCAACCTCGGACTGGAGGCAGGCTCCAAGCCCGAGCTCCACGCCGTGATAGCCATACAGTGCCAGAGCGACTCGCTCATCATCTGCAACGGATACAAAGACCAGAGCTACATTGAGCTGGCGCTGCTCGCACAGAAGATGGGCAAGCGCATATTCATCGTTGTGGAGAAGCTCAACGAGCTGGAAATCATTGCCCGCGCTGCCAAGAAGCTGAACGTGAAGCCCAACCTGGGCATACGCATAAAGCTGGCATCAAGCGGCAGCGGCAAGTGGGAAGAGAGCGGAGGCGACGCATCGAAGTTCGGACTGACAAGCTCCGAGCTGCTCAAGGCTCTGAAGATACTCGACGAGAAGGGCCTGCACGACTCGCTCAGGCTCATCCACTTCCACATCGGCAGCCAGATAACAAAGATACGACGCATACAGACAGCACTGCGCGAGGCAGCACAGTTCTACGTGGAGCTGCACAAGCTGGGCTACAACGTGGACTTCGTGGACTGCGGAGGAGGACTCGGCGTGGACTACGACGGCACGCGCTCGTCGAACAGCGAGAGCTCGGTGAACTACTCCCTGCAGGAATATGTGAACGACTGCATATACCAGTTCGTCGAGGCTGCCAACAAAAACAACATCCCCCACCCCAACCTGATTACCGAAAGCGGGCGCTCGCTCACCGCACACCACTCCATTCTGGTCATCGACGTACTCGAAACAGCATCGCTGCCGGAGATGCCCGAGGAGTTTGAACCTGCCGAGAGCGACCACAAACTGGTGAAGGAGCTCTACGATATATGGGACAACCTCAACCCGCGCTCGATGCTCGAGGACTGGCACGACGCACAGCAGATACGCGAAGAGGCGCTCGACCTGTTCTCTCACGGCATGGTAGACCTGAAGACGAGGGCCGAGATCGAGAGTATGTACTGGAGCGTATGCCACGAGATAAACTCGCTGGCCAAGCACCTCAAGCACATCCCAGACGAGCTGAAGGGGCTCGACAAGCTGCTGGCCGACAAGTACTTCTGCAACTTCTCGCTGTTCCAGTCGCTGCCCGACGCATGGGCCGTGGACCAGCTCTTCCCCATCGTGCCGATACAGCGCCTCAACGAGCGACCCACACGCAACGCCACGCTGCAAGACATCACCTGCGACAGCGACGGAAAGATTGCCAACTTCGTGACAAGCCGCCACATATCTAACGTGCTGCCGGTACACACGCTGCGCAAGAACGAGGCCTACTACCTCGGAGTGTTCCTCGTGGGAGCCTACCAGGAGATACTGGGCGACCTGCACAACCTCTTCGGCGACACCAATGCCGTACACATTTCGGTGAAGGACGGACACTACAGCATCGACCAGATATTCGACGGCGAGAGTGTGGAAGAGGTGCTGAGCTACGTGCGGTTCAACCCGAAGAAGCTCGTGCGCCAGCTCGAGACCTGGGTGACAAAGAGCGTGAAGCAGGGCAAGATCTCGCTCGAAGAGGGCAAGGAGTTCCTCAGCAACTACCGCTCAGGGCTCTATGGCTACACTTATCTGGAGTAAAAGAACAATCACACACCCACCCCCGACCCCATTCCCGAGCAAGGCTCGCCTACCCGTAGCCTTTCCCAAAGGGAGGGGGGATTGAGTGGGGCTCCGTTCAGGCGGATATGTTATCCGCCTGCTCCGAGTGAGAGAAAACCTACCCCTTAACAACAACAAAATTCCTCCCTTCTTCCCCCCTTGGGGGATTGAGGGGGGCTTAATAATAACGCAACTCCTCCCTTCTTCCCCCCTTTGGGGGGATTGAGGGGGGCTTAACTTCTCCCTTCTTCCCCCCTCGGGGGGATTGAGGGGGGCTTAAAAAATATGAAAGAAACACTGACAATAGTAAAAGTGGGCGGAGCCGTGGTCGAAGACGAACAGCAGCTGGCTCGCCTGCTCGACGACTTCGCACGCATCGAAGGCCGCAAGCTGCTCGTGCACGGCGGCGGAAGAAGGGCCACACGCGTGGCAACGGCTCTCGGCATTGAGAGCCGGATGGTAAACGGACGGCGCATCACCGACGAGAAGATGCTCGAGGTGGTGACGATGGTCTATGGCGGACTGGTGAACAAGCACATCGTGGCACTGCTGCAGGCGCACGAGATAAACGCGCTGGGCCTGACGGGTGCCGATATGAACGTCATCCTGAGCCACCGCCGTCCGCCGGTGGCTGTAGCCCCCTCCCCTCAGGAGGGGATAAACGAGGGCCAGACCGTGGACTTCGGCTTCGTGGGCGACGTGGAACGCGTAGACGCACAGAAGCTCAGTCTGCTGATTGAGGCCGGCATCACCCCCGTGGTGTCGCCGCTGACCCACGACGGCAAAGGCAGTATGCTGAACACCAACGCCGACACCATGGCAGGTGAAACGGCAAAGGCCCTGGCCGCACTCTACGACGTGCGCCTGGTCTACTGCTTCGAGAAGAAGGGCGTGCTGAGCAACCCCGACGACGAGGACAGCGTGATAGCAACCATCAACCGCGAAGACTTCGACCGCTACGTAGCCGACGGCACGATAGCCGGCGGAATGATTCCCAAGATTGAGAACGCACTGCAAGCTGTGGAGGCTGGAGTGGGCAAAGTGGTGATTACCAAGGCAACAGCACTGCTTGGCAATCAGGGAACCGTAATCTCGAACGACTGACATCTGGCCGCTGACGAGCCATCCTCTCGCGTCCCCTACCCCGCCATATTTGGTGAGAGGTAAGGGGGCGGCAATCGGTTTCTCTTTTATCGGAAGCGGAACCACATTTTAACATTTCTCCCAAGCCCTCCGTAAATTTTCTCCAACAGCCCCGGAGCATTGTTACAGAGCCTCTGTAACAATGCTCCAAGGCTTCTGTAAGCTTACTCCAAAGCCCCCGGAGAAAGTTTACGGCTCAAATCACGCCGGCAGCCGCAAATCACGCCGGCAGCCCGTCGCTGGTAAGGGAATCTTCCAATTCCCGTTCCTCAAACGGCTCATGCTCAACAGTAGCAAAGCCGAAATTATAATTCTCTTTTAGCACCTCATTCACCAAACGGCTTTGCGGCTCAGGGAGATAGGTTGAGAAGTTGGGAACAAGAGCAAAGGGTAGTGGGAACTCGTCACTAACTTTATTCCCAATTTCCGAAACAGACTGTTTCACAAATTCTCCAACAGGGCTTTGGAGTTTTTCGCCCTTCAATTCTGCAACGGGTCGTTGCAATTTTGCAGATTTCACCTCAATTCCAGCCATAAGGACAATTTCTGCAATGGGGCGTTGCAATTTTGATGCTTCAGTGGTATAGTACAAATACCATTGCTTCATATAGCGTAAGTTACGAATAGTTATCTTGCAAAATAATCTCTCTACTCAAGAGGAAAAACTATCCTCTCACCCCTCACCTCTTACCTCCCCCCCCTAAAAAAATGAGGATGTGGAACATCCGAAACTTAAATAAATAATCAATGCCATCTTCTTGCCGAGTCTATTTCTCTAAGGAGGCAAGGAGTTGTGGAGTCTTTTATCAGCCACCAGTTCAGGCGGATATGCTATCCGCCTGCTTGGAGTATGAGGATATATTATCCGACAAACAACAACCCAATACCTATAGCTGACTTCAAGCAAGGTTGCTCCGCAGGCTATTGCGGATTAAAAATCCTGATATTCAGCTCAGGCGGATAACATATCCGCCTGAACGTTAGGCTCCCTACGCCCCGAAGGGGGCATTGATATGCCAGCCCCGGGCAACGCCCGGGGGGAGAGTATGCAGCATGGATACGCCCCCGAAGGGGGCAAAAGAATAACAGCCCACCACTGCAGAGTGGCAAAGGGAGTGAACGGAATAATAATTCTTTTGCTCTTTCTGGGCGAATGTTGGTTGTGGACTATTCCCAAGCCGAGTCTATTTCTCTACGGAGGCAAGGAGTTGTGGAGTTTTTTATCAGCCACCTACTCTTTATGAACAGGTATCTCCTACACTCCTTATCTCCTTAGAATTAAATAATTCAACTTTCGGAAGCTCTTGGCGAGTATATTTCTCTAAGGTACGACAACTTGGCCATGCAATGAAAAAAGCAAGTTCTTTTTCATTGCATTATACACGTTTTTTGTAACTTTGGCTCCGACGTAACACAAATGCAGACATAGGCGGCTACGGCAAACACTTTGACGGAACTATGTCGAGAAGACGAAACGCTCAAATTTAGGAACCAGAAACGCAGACAGACAACAATAAAATAAACGAAACTATTATGAAAAAAATCAGAGCAACATTGGCATTAGGCATCTTCATGGCTGTCGGCACGACAGGCATGATGACCTCGTGCAAGACAACAAGCGCAGGCACAACGCAAGGTAAAGTCGTGAACACAGAGCTGATACGTACCAGCCAGAGCTGGGATGGAGTGGAGCTGCCCGACTATCTGCAAGGCAAGCCGGAGCTGGTGGCTGTGAAATACGTATTCCCAGCAGGGCAGAAGCTTGGCTGGCACCACCATCCCGTGATGAACTACGGCGTGCTGGTTGAGGGCGAGCTGACAATCATTGGTCAGGACGGCAAGGAAAAGGTTGTGCACGAAGGTGAGGCAGTAGTGGAAATGGTGAACACCATACACCACGGCGAGAACCGCGGCAAGAAGCCAGTGGTACTGTATATGTTCTACCTTGCACAGAAAGGTATGCCTCTGGCCGTGCAACATCCTGAGATACCTCTGAAGTAAGATACCGCAATCCGTTGCATCGCAATGAAAAGAACAGCTGTTGCAGCCATCCAACTGACAGATACAGAGTATTGGATGGCTGCAACTGATATGAATGTCCAATAAGCAGACTGACACTGACCGCCAAGGGGATGGAGGACAGCAAGAAAAACAGTTGCTCACTACCCCACTCTACCGGCGCCACAGAAGAAGCGGAGACTCGGAAGCTTATATAAATATATATAAGGTGTATTCATATACAGGATTCTGCCCTCATACCACTATAAGCTAAGGCTTGCATGACGGCCAAACGATTGCCATGAGAGAGCGGATTGGTTAATGAAAGTTAAATAGCAGTCAGCAGCTGTAACATCACCCCCGACTTAATCGTCAACAAAATAGAGCAAGATGAAAGAAATCAGCTTTAAGAACGACATACTGCCGCTGAAGAACGAGCTTTACAGGCTTGCGCTGCGCATCACGCTTAGCGAGATGGAGGCGGAGGATGTGGTTCAGGACACGCTGATAAAGGTGTGGAACAGTCGCGAAAGCTGGCCGGGCATCGACTCGATAGAAGCCTACAGCATGGCGATATGCCGCAACAAAGCTCTCGACAGGCTGCGCCTGAAGGACAACCAGCTGGCTTCGCTGGAACAGCACAACAGCGGAGAGATGGTGGCCGACAGCAACCCGCAGCAGAAGCTGATAGCCAAGGACAGGCTCGAGGCCGTGAGAGCACTCATCGATGCACTTCCCGAGAAGCAACGCAGCTGTATGCAACTGCGCGACATCGAAGGAAAAAGCTACAAGGAAGTGGCAAACATACTCGGCATAAGCGAGGAACAGGTGAAAGTAAGCATCTTCCGAGCACGCCAGACAATACGCAAACAATTTCAAGAACTTGAGGAATATGGACTATAAATACATAGAGCAACTGTTGGAACGCTACTGGGAGTGCGAGACCTCACTGGAAGAGGAGAACATTCTGCGCACGTTCTTCAGTCAGGACAACATCCCGGTGAGCCTGTTGCGCTATAAGAGTCTGTTCTCCTACGAGCAGAAGGCCAAGCTCTCGGAACCGCTGGGCGACGACTTCGACCAGAAGATACTCGCCATGACGGGACAGGAGCAGCCGGTGAAGGCTCGCGTGATAAGCCTGCACAGCCGCCTGATGCCGCTGTTCAAGGCAGCAGCCATCGTAGCAATCATCATCACTCTGGGCAATGCCATGCAGATGGCGTTCACCGAGGAGCAGCAGCCTGCCGCAAACGTGGCAGAAGTGGAGACTCCGCACAAAGGAGCTTCGGTGGCTGTGGTGAAGACCGACTCCGTGAAAGCCGACACGCTGAGCAACGGACTGGCAAAACCGGAGCAGACGATAGTCAAATAACGAAATTTTCTATGCTTTCTCTATAATACAATTAAATCATTTTCATTAAAACAATCCATGAAGCTGTGAAGTTTCTATTCTCTCAAAATTTTTCATGACATACTAAAAGCAGAGTCCCGGAACCTGAGCTGAAGGTTCCGGGACTCATTCGTTATGCTGAGCAGCTACCGCCGCATACGCAGGGCGAGCTGGAACATCGATGGCAGAGCCACGCAAAGCGAGAACGCCAGTCCAAGATACATAGTGCGGTCGCTGCCGTGGAAAAGGTCGATAAGCTTTCCGTCGGCCAGCTCGGGCATGAGGTTGAACATCAGGTAGGCCACGCTGTTGTTAACCCAGTGCAGGGCAATGCCTGGCAAGATGCTGCCCGTGCGGTAGTAGAACCAGCCAAGGAGCAGTCCGATGAGGAAAGCATGAAGGCCTTGCGCCAGGTTCATGTGGACAAGTCCGAAGATAAGTGCCGAGCATACTATCGCTACCCAGTGGCGGCGGTTGCCTGTCAGATTAAGCAGCGCGCGCAGTATGGCTCCACGGAACACCACCTCTTCGGCTATTGGTGCCATGATGCCTATGGCTGCATAGCCCCACGGCTCCTTCATTATTCCTTCAAACAAAGCCTGAGCCTGCATGGGCATGGCTATCTCCAACCGCTCATAGAGCCATTCGGCTGGCAGTATAATTCCTAAAGAGAGAAGCACCACCCACGAGAGCACCCCCCAAGGACGGGTACGTATCCAGTGGCGCGACATGGGAGTCCATCGCAGCAAGGCGAACACCACTGCCGTGACAAGGCTGCTGACCACTGTGGATATGGCAAGTACAGAGCTGAAGCTGCCTGATGCCATTCCTTGCACGACGGTGTTCACAGACAGGCCCTTGATTTGTGCAAAGATAAATGCGGCGACAAATTCTGCTACGGCCTGAATAGCCACGAAAGCCACGAGAAAAAGGATGATGTCGAGAATTGATCTTGTTGATTTGCTCATGTCTTGATAGTTATTTGTTCAGATTATTGAGTATTCGGATGCAAGCCTTGCGGTCGAGCTGTAGCTGACTGGCAAGGGCCGAAGGGCTGTCGAAGGGCTGTTCGCTGCGTATGCGCTCTGCAAACGTGACGGTAATATCCAGACCGTAAAGGTCGCCTTCGTAGCCGATGATATGTACCTCGAGTGTCTGGCTGCTGCCGTTGTAGGTCGGACGTGTCCCGATGTTCATCATGGCCGGCATAGGCTCGCTGTACCCAGTCAGCTCTGCCCACACAGCATAGACTCCCCTGCCGGGAACAAGCCGCTGACGGTCGGCAAGGGCAAGGTTGGCAGTTGGGAAACCGAGGCGGCGGCCTTCGTGGAAGCCTTCAACCACGTTCCCGGTAAGACTGTATCGCCGTCCCAAGGCATCATTGGCCTGAGCTATATTTCCAGAGAGCAACAGGTTTCGGACCAAGGATGAACTGACGGGCGTTCCGTCATCCGACAAAAGCGGAGTGGCCCGCAGCACATCTATCCCCATACTGCGACCGTAAGCCTCATAATCGGCAAAGCCGGCAGTGCGACCATGACCGAAGCGGCTGTCGTAGCCAAGCACAAGCGTATCGACATTGAGCTGTCGCGACAACACAACAGACATGAAATCGCGAGCCGAAAGACTGGCCATCTGCTCATCGAAGTGCAACACTGCCACACGGTCAATGCCCTGCTGGGAAAGCAGCTGAAGCTTTTCATCGAGCGTGGTGAGCAAAAGAGGTTGGAAATCGGGATTGACAAGCTGCCGAGGATGTATGTCGAACGTCACCACCGTGGACTGCCTGTTGCGCTGCGCCGCTTGGCGGACAACCTGAGAGAGCAACGAGCAATGGCCTCGGTGTACGCCATCGAAGAAACCAATCGTGGCAACCTGGCTCACGGCTGGCACTTCTGACGGAACAAATCCTTTTGTTATATTGATTATCTCCACTTCTTTCTGCACTTATGAAATAACCGCCATCGACTTAAACAATGAGAGTAAGCCAATCGTCAATATTCTTATTATGGTACGTCAGCATACCCAACTGCGAGGCGGCTCTGACATTAGCCTGAGAGTCATCAATGAAAAGGGTCTGCGAAGACAACAATCCGGCATCGTCAAGCACATGCTGGAAAATCTCTGTGGACGGCTTGGCAAGATGCAACTCAAAGGAAAGATAGATACGCTGGAACAGATTCTCTGCTGACAGAGTATGCCCGTTGACACTGGTCTTGAAGTATTCTTCCTTGCACTTAGCCCAATGCATGACATTTGTATTGCTCAGCAAGAACAGCCGATATTTGCCCGCCAAGCGGCAAATAGCCTCGAGGCGAGCACAACTAACACCCGTCAGCAACTCGTTCCAAGCCCAGACAATGTCATCATCCGGCACCGGCTGACCTACAATCGAACGCACACGGTCGCAGAAAACGCCGGTTGTAATCGTCCCGAGCTCAGCCTCCAGGAACAAATCCTCCACCCTGTGTTCTTCCACGTAATAGGCAATACGCTGAGCACCGATGCGGTGAAAAGCCTCAACACACCGCTGAGCATCGAGTCCGCAAAGCACTCCACCAAGGTCAAAAACAATATTACGTATATCTTTCTGCAACATTCCGACGGTCGTTTAGCATCAAAAGGCTGCAAACAAGCTGTTGCAGCCCGTCAAATGAGTCGCAAAAATAAGTAAATTGCAGAAAAAACACAAATTTTCCATTCCTGTTTTTTGTTTTTAAATAAAATATATTACCTTTGCATCCGCATCGGAATACCGATTGCCGGACTTGTAGCTCAGTTGGTTTCCGCATCGGAATACCGATTGCCGGACTTGTAGCTCAGTTGGTTAGAGCAACAGACTCATAATCTGGAGGTCCCAGGTTCAAGCCCTGGCTGGTCCACATTGAAAATCAAGCACTTACGAGTTTCTCGCAAGTGCTTTTTTAATGTCTGCGTAAACAATGCGTAAACAAACTATTTCAGTCTCCGCTTTTCGGGCACCCAGTATCATAGAGTATCTATGATGCATTTTAGTCAGAATGGCCCTCAATATGCACAGAACAAATACACCGATGAAGCGGAGCATCAGGCAGAGATACAGAGGCTTTGGGAGAACAGACGCAAGCGGCTTGAACAGGGGCTGACAAGATAACACTCGTTTCCCCTACATCAGTCCCATACTAACAAGAAGTAGCGACGTCCAGGAGTTGAACACCGCTACTTCTTCATTTAATTATGATTTGGTTCTTATCTGTCCCAAATGCTGCTACTGCCACCTTGATCGCTAAGATTGAGCTCATCTTCAGGATCATTCCAGCCACTTGATTGCAGACCTCTTACATCACCACTACCAGCCAGAAGCCGTGTCATGTGCTGTAACTCAATTGCCGTCATAGAGGGCTTCATATATTCTTTTTTCATATCGCTTACTTGACAACTATTTTTTTACCTTTATTGATATACATTCCGCGTTGTATCGGCTTTCCATTCAGGCGCACACCATCCAACGAATACCATACATCCTCCTTAACTTCATTAGAATTTGCAGAAACTTCAAGAATGCCTGTTGTTTCCTCACCTACAAAGCTCAATGCAAACGCACGCGCCTTAGCTCCAGCGTGTCCATTGATGTACGGCACTGAGAAGTAGGCACGACATGAGCGAATCTGGCGGTCAACTGTTGAGTAGTACAATGTGTTTGCGTCACCCAAGAACAGGATGCTCTTGTCATCAGCTGTAACGCCGACTGGCGAATACGTACCCACCATCTGTACTGTCTCCAGTCCAGCTGTCTTACTCTCCACAATCTGAGCCGTCGAGTTGCTTACGGTCACGCCCTCGAATACAGGACTTACGATATCATAGACTGAAGGGTTGTTGTCGTAGTCTGCAGCCTTATCCCATTTCACCAAATAGGGCACTCCTGCTTCAATCGCTGTCGCCGTCTTGAACCACAGATACAGCGTGCCGTCCGTCGCATCAAAGCCATTCTTCTCTGTCACGTCCATAGTCATCAGTGTAGCACCAGCAAAGTCCGCATTGGCAGCAATCTGCTCAGCATTCAACGAGAACGGCAGGCACAGCGTGTTCCACTTGCCGTCCTTGTATAGTGTGCGGTCAGAGAGCGTCACGTCATACGTGTTGCTGCTCGCAGCAGCCGCAGCGATGGCTGAAGTGTTGTCCTCGGCATCGGAGCCGCTGTCGTAAAGGGTGAGACTTTCAACTTCCCTCAGCAAATAACATGAAGTCGGGATCGTTGTCATTTCTGACACAATTTTTTCCAGTTTACCCTCATCATTTATGAAGTAAGCCTTGATAATCTCCGGATCATCTATTGCCCACGTCTTGATGCTGTAAGAGCCGACGAATGTCCAGTTGCCGTCATCCGATGTCACCTCGTGGTCGCCCGTCGTGGTCTGCAGCGTCACGACTCCGCCCGTCATGCTCGTGATGTTCGGGAACGTCATCTTCGTTTCGCTCGGCATGAACAGATATGGTGTGTTGGCCGTCAGCGAGGTAACCTGGTTGCCATCCTCCATGATGGGAGTCGTACCATTAAAGCCTGCAAACGAGTAGAATTTGCCGCCCTCGTCGCCGTCGCAGATATAGCTGAACGGCAGTATCACCGTTGCGGCCAGTCCTGTGTTGAACGGGCGGTTGTAGGTCACGCTCTTGATATTGCCGACCTCCTCCGTGATGTTCACGCCCACGAGGTTGTTGCCCGTGCCGTTGATGGTCACGTCGGCCCTCTCATTCCAGTCATTGAAGCGGTATTCCACCACTGCGTCACCGTACTTCGGCGTGTAGTAGTTGCCGTTGTAGAGGAAGCCGTTCTCGTAGCCCTTCACCATTCCGTGGTCGGTGGTCGCATTGCCGAGGTTGTCGGGCGCGACGGTCGCCGTGGCTGCAGGGCGTCCCTGCCTGTTGCCGAGGATGCTGGTGTAGTAGCAGTTCGTCATGTTGTAGGTCAGGGTCGGCTCACTGTTTGGATAGACGAAAGTGAAGCAGTTGTCGCCCAGTGCGTATTTGCCCGTGCCGTATGCGGCGGGAGCGGATAGGCAGTCGGTGAACGTGATGGTCCCGTTATTTCCATAGTCCCATCCTATGAATCCGTGGCAGGAGGTGGTCACGCCAGCCTCGTTCGGGTTGTAAATCAGTCCGTCATAGACGCAGCCCGTGACGGTGCAGGTGGCATTAGTGCCATTCCACGTGCCAATGACACCGCCGTGAAGGGCGCTGCCGCTGACTGTGGTGCTGATTTCGGTGCTCACGTGGCAGTTCTCGATGGTGATATTGCCCTCGGCACGGCCCACCAGACCGCCCAAGCTCTCGTATGTGCCGCCCGTGATGGTGCCCTCTACGTGGAGGTTGCTGATGGTGGCGCCGTTGATGTAGTGGAATGGAGCGCTGAGGTGCTCGGCGGCAGTGCGGTTGAAGGTCAGCGTGTAGTTTTGTCCGTCGAACGTACCCTTGAACGGGTGACCGCTCGTGCCTGCCATCTCTGCCGATTCGACATCCGTTGCGAGTTTCACGGTTTTGCCGCTGAAGCCGTCGGGAGCCAAGTCGTAGTTTGTGGCAAAGCAGAACCAGCCCCAGCCGTTGGCGGTCTTGATGATGTACTCGTTTTCGCCAGTCTCTGCGAAGTCGTCCTCGCTGATAGAGAACGTTGCACCAATATTGACTTCCTCAGCGGGCATGGTGAACGTGTAGATGTTGGAACCTGTCGGGGTCAACGTGATGTCACTGCCAGAGGTTGCGCCCGTCGCGGTCACTCCTGTCAATGTCTCGCCAAACTTCGACGTGAAGGTGAGGGTGACCGTCTCGCCGTCAATGGCATAATTGCCATCTTTGTCGGTAGTGAACTGCGGATAGTTGATGTTGATACCGCTGAAAGTTCCCACGCGGTAACTCGTCGTCAGTGTATAGGGATAATTATCTGCATTGATGGTGACACTGGCAGTGTAGGCTCCTACGTCATGGGGCATTGAAGTGCCGAGGCTTGCGCCAGTCGTATTGTTTACATAGGTGATATCACCTGCTTTGGCTTTTGTCGCATTCGAGAAACTTGCAATGTTCGACAGTGTGGCAGGGTGATACTTTTCTTGCGAATAGGTAGCGTGAGTTGGCGGAGTCTGCGTCGTAGTTATCTGATAGTTAGAACTTGCAAGTTCGCAATCCTTGCCGTCGTCGTGGGCGCAGGTGGCGGTCAGCGTGTTGCCCTCTGCATTCTTGCTGAATGTAAAGTTGTGCCTGTGCGTTTCAGTGGCCTCTGTCGGCTCGTAAGTAATGGTAAGTG
The DNA here is from genome assembly GCA_900318625.1 of uncultured Prevotella sp. Taxonomy (GTDB): domain Bacteria; phylum Bacteroidota; class Bacteroidia; order Bacteroidales; family Bacteroidaceae; genus Prevotella. The sequence goes on along the minus strand of ONLG01000071.1, from coordinate 2,869 downwards.
TGCCTTGTATGAAGAAAGAGGCATTTCTGGTGGTATTGGTGTTCTTCATCCTTATTTCGAGATAGTCGTCCTCGTTTGCAAGTTGCATTCCATTCTCGCTGGAGAAGAGCATGCTGGTGTAACTGCTCATAGTCTCTGAATAGGAATTTGTCCAGACACCGTTCTTTCCGATTTTTAGGTAACTTCCCTCACCAACAGTAGATGAATAATTAACTTGTGCTCTGCTGAACAATACGGACTTTACATTGCCGCTGATGCGAGGATATAGTCTTACTATGCCCTCCTCGCCGACGTTACTTCTCAAAGTGAGTCCGCTTCCCTCTTTCTTGTTTGTCTGCATACCACTCATGGGAACGAGAAAATCATTGTCGCCGTATAGGATAGTGGTTACGCCGCTGCCCTGATTGCTCGCATTGGCTATGGTAAAGGATTTAGAAGACAGAAGGAGCTTTGGGACAGCCCTGCCGCTACTGACTCTCCAAGCGCTGCCGAGAGCGGCGACAAGTTGTGTTGCCGTCTTTGAGCCGACAGCCGTACCCTGAGCGGCACCCAATGTCTGCGTATAATAGCTATTGGTAGGTGTTACGTCATTGCGCGAGAAAGTTGCACCAACGTTAACGGCAGTCTTACCGTTGGGGATGGTGGTGTTCGGTGCATAGAGGCAGTTGGAAATGCTGAGCGTACTACTACCGTCTCTCCATCCAACAAAGCCGCCGCAATTGATAGTGGGATTATCGCTTGTAGTGGTCAACTGTCCATTAAACAGGCTGTTGTTGATGGTGACTGTGCCGCTTGCCTTGCCAATGAAACCGCCATGTGTGCCGTCGTTGTCGCCCCACTTGTTGTTGATGGTGCTGTAGATTTCAACACTGGAAATACAGTTCAAAATCGTGTTTGTGCCACCCTTTGTCATTCCGATAAGACCAGCGGCATACTTTCGCGTAGAGGTGGTAACGATGCCCGTAACGGCCAGGAACTGGATGGTGGCTCCGTTGGTAAAACGGAAGGGCGCCACGCCATAATAAGCATCCTCATCTCCATATTGGCTGTCATTGTTCAGCGTGACGTTCAGCGTGTGACCGCCGCCGTCGAACGTGCCATTGAAAGGATTGTCATAGTTGCCCACCATCGTCGTAACGCTGATGTCGGCATTCAGTTTCACGGTCAGTCCGCTGTATGACGTGCCGTTGTTCACGTTGTTGGCGAACGTGTTCCAGTCCTCCGTCGAACTGATAAGATAAGGGTCGTCGGCAGTTCCGCTACCCGTTATTGCTGCCATCGCCGTCTGCTCCATCGTGAGCATCGCGGCGAGGGTGAGGATGAAATTGAATTTTATTTTCATTGTAATTCTATATCATTATTTGTTGTAGACAATAAATATGCTGTATAAGGAGAGAAACATATTTGTACTGATTATTTTCATAGATATAATCAGGAATGTAAACCGTGTCTCCCTCTTCAGAAGGGAAAAACGTAAGTGATAAACCGATGACACCTGATGATGGATCGTAAAAAGGAGCAAAGTTGAAAACACCAGGATCATCAACGATGGTCGCTTTAGTACTCAACGGAATGCCGAGCAGTACCGTGAGAAAAAGAGAATAAATGAACTTTCTCATAATGGTCAATTTTTATTTTATTTTATTGTATTCTGTTATCACGTAACTATCTATTGCAACCACTCCTATTATTCTTTGTTTTGCCTTTCGGCATTCTGTGGTCTTTATCAAGAATATCCGCAATTCTATTGCTCTAAATGAGAGTTTGTCCCATTCGTCTCTTTCTAAGAGACGTAGAGCAGTAGAAATACCCGAAAAAACGGTCTATCTGGCAGTTTTGTTTATCAATTTGCTAAACAAAGTGTCAAAATGAGTGTCAAAATACAACTTTTCTTTTATAATAATGTGTGTTTTTAAGAAAAAAGTGTATCTTTGTACCCCAAATATCCGTCTCTTAGAAAGAGATTGAGAAATTTGCTAAACAAATCCTTATTTACAACAATCCCAGAATCATCTTGTTTGCTTTATCAACAACCGACGTTTCCAGTGAAGCGAGGTATATTTGTGTCGTTGCTTCTGAGTCATGTCCCATTCCTTCGCTGATTACTGACAAAGGCACATTCTTCGCTTTGGCTGCACTCGCCCATGAATGACGAGCCACATACATGGTGAGTGGTCGTTGGAGTTGAAGCATTTCCGAGAGGTCTTTCAAGTGGTAGTTGACTAAGTGAAGAGCATTGTCGTACTGTTTCCTTTCGTTACCTTGTTTTGTAATGATAGGGAGAAAGAAATCTGTCTTGTTTTCAGGGTATTTGGCTATGATTTCAGCCATACACTTTTCCCACTTGATACTCAGCTCCTGGCCTGTCTTTCGTCTTCGATAAGTCAGGATTCCGTTCTGAAGGTCGGTCTTTTTGAGATAAGCCATATCCACGAAAGACATTCCTCTGGTATAGAAACTGCATGGATAAGTCCAACTCCTTTAGGGCTTTAATTGCCTTGATAGGTATAGCTCGTTTCACGGTCTTATCCACTCCCGTATAGACGTGACGGAAGGGATATTGCTGTGCTGTCAATCCTTTCTCCACTGCACGATTATAGACAGCCCGAAGGTTACGCATATAGAACGAAATGGTGTTCATGCGTACCTCTCTGGTTTTCAAGTAGGCTTCATACATGAGCATCATGTCAGATGTGATACCGTCCAGAGGAACATCCTGCTCGTCGCGGAATGCCATAAAGCTTTTAAGCGTGGCAGTATAGGTCTCGGACGTGCGTACTTTACCCAACTGTTTCAGTTGCGCTATGACACCATGCATAAAGGTAAAGAGGGAGGACTCCTTGGTCAGTTTATGGAACATGGTGATCAC
>ONLG01000017.1 GCA_900318625.1 uncultured Prevotella sp. | reverse complement strand
TCTATTCCGAATACTTTTTGAGAAACTTGTACAGCAAGACTATCATAATATGCGACTCTTTCTATATCATTACGCCACAAATCATAGCGATTAGCTTGCGAAATTAATTCTGTGTAATAGACAGCGGATTTCTCTCCATAATAATTCTTTGTGGCTTCTATGTTTTTATCATAGAATAGCAAAGCATTTGTTTTATCAAATAATTCTTCATAGTAGTAAGCAACCCATAACCAATTATGGGTTTTGTAGGTCGATTCATTTCCATGATGATGCCAATTCAGATCATCTCGATTATTGCTTTCAGCAACGCATATTGCCTTTAGCAAATAATCAATACATCGCTTAGTATCATTTTTGATATGAAAGCCTGTCGAATTCCATTCATAATATTCAAATCTATCTTCGATCGCAAAATCAGAAAATTTATTTGAGTTTTCAATAAAGTCAAAAATATAGTAGTCTCCATGTTTTGACGCTTCAAAACAAAGTATCTTCAGATCCACAAATCTGATATCATCAAATTCTAATAGACATTTGGCAATGTCAGACTTGTTTCTATCGGATAGTTTTTCGTAATTTGTATCTAAGAAACGGTCAATTATCGTTATCTTGGCTTGATGTGAAATTTCTGTGTCCCCAATGAGTTCATTAAGAAACTTAGCAAATTCTTCGTTTTTTTGATGCGTTATATACAATTCTGCCAGGACACAATATGCTCCGGCTAATTCATGTGAGTTATTTGATTTCTTGGCAAAATCAAAACGCTTTTGTCCCCAATATATTGCTTTATTAAAATCGCCTAAATAACTGTATACATCAGAAAGTCCAACAGTAAATATATATTCGTTTGTTTCAGCTTGATGATAGTGCATTTCCAGAGATTTAAGGAAACTAATGAGATGCTTACGTTTCTTTATTCTAACATGATTATGTGCACTTTCAGTTAAAATGACACTGCAAGCATCAATTAGGTTCCAGTATTGCATTGATGTTACTCCATATTTGTTTTCTATTTGTGGAATAATTGTGTTTAACCGTGTAGCGATACTATCATAATACGAAACCATTAAAGAATCTTTCAGATTATTAGCAACAAGATTGAGCAAAGCATTTTCATATACAGAACTAGCAGTGCCAGCAGTTGTTTCTGCAAATCTTAACCACTGCCAATCTTTTTCAAATGACTGAGCCTGAACAATACAATTATTATTCAAAAAAATAATGACCAATATGAGTATCTTGTTTATTTTCATACTTGTATGTCAAGATATTTAATCCCATTAATCATAGTAATGTTTTGTATGTCATATCTTATGACGAAATCCATTATCCGTCTTTTATCATCTTGCGAATACCATGAAATCACCCAATGTGTTTCTGGCTTTGTTCGCCTAATAATTTTCTCTAAATAAGGCATGTCTATGGATGAAAACGAGAATCCATACACATATATCCTTTCGATATCAAAGATCTATGTACCCTAAAGAGTTCTTGTAGCGCCCCTATTCTCTTCATCATATCGGCAAAGGTAAGTGATTGACCGTAAATGAAACTTTCTTTCATCTCGTTGTAATCTGCCTCATAAGCAGACATCAGTTCGTCACTTGGCACAATCTGAATATTGGCAGGTAGCTCCTTGTCGTAATCCACATAACCAACATGATAGAACTTGCGACGATGTTCCACAATCTCATGATAGAGCACTAAATCATTAAGAGCTATTTCCGCATATGGGGTATGCATCAGTTTTTCCAAATCGTAGAAGTGGCGCGTCATCCTGTGCGTTCTCGGTTCGTCTTTCTGGAACTCCTCGCACAAAAGGAAGGCCTTTTCCAAGAAAGTTCTAGCAGGACTGACGGTGCGGATTGTTTGAACAAGGTCGGAGTCCACATCTTCATCTTTATATGTTTGTTCTATCAGCGAAGAGATTCTTCTCATTTCGTAAGGCTCGGACATCGACAATACACTGATTTCCACTTTGACCGTCGGTATTGCATATGCGGCTTGGCTATCGTAGAGTGAAGGATATTGAACATAAAGAACAGATGGGTCTTTATCGTGTGGAACCTTTCTTGGCTCACCATTTTCATTGGCAATATCGTTGTCTGTGAGAATAGTTACTTCAAGTCCCAATTCTGCAAGTTTGGCAGCTAACTCGTCTTTGAACTCGCCAAACAGGAAGTCCTGTCCTTTCTCTCGAAGATTATGTATTTGCGTATTACTGGTGCAGCTTGCACAAGAGAGTTGCTTGACGTTCAGAAAATAGTCACGGCTCAATGCCAAATCTATATCTTCACTGAATCGGTTGATGATATCCCAGCCTTTACTGAGACTCGTACCACCTTTGAACAACAGATATTCTGATACACTGGTGTGAAAAAGGGCATACAACACTGCCGTTACCCACCAGTCCTTCTCGGCAGCAGCTTCATCAATTTGCCGTGCCTCGACCACACCTTGTATCATCGCCTTTCGCTCATCGAGCGAGAAATCAATCCATTTGCTCATTGCTTTATTCCCTTCTTTATAACTTGTCGCATCCATACAGGAGCCAACAATAAATCATATTCTATGGTGTCAGTCTCAGGAGTTTCCGTGAATAGTTGTCCAATCCTCGCTTCAACATCCTGATTGATGTTATGCTCACCAATGCTGCGTAATGCTTGTACCAATTCTTGCATCAAACGTCCTCGGAATGCAAAGTTCTTAGGTGCCCCATGTTTCAGTGTCACTGTTCGATTCCCTAATTTCAATTTTCGCCCAGACCCAGTAGTCAGAAAAATAGTATTCATGGGTACTTGTGTTGAGAATCCTAAGCGATTAGCAGCAGTGGCTCCCGTAGGTATAACTTTTGCCTTATCTCGTTTGGCAATCTCTTTCACTAATTCGTAAGCAGAAGGGTAAAGGATGCCAAAACGTGTTTTACGTGCCTTGACATACACACCTTTGGCTATTCGTGTAATCAATCCTTCTTTCTCAAAGATGGCGAGCAGTTTTGTGACGTACTCGACATCATATTGGGGAAAAGAAGAAACAAAGAATATCTCGCCGAACTTACTGCGAGTAATCCTTTTTCTAATCTGCTGTACTACTGCATTCTCCATTGACTTCGTATATACATTATGGTCGGAATGATGACAAATATTTCCGACCGCAAAGAAACAAAATTTCTTTCATACAACAATACTTTAAGTGTTGAAATTAAGTTTCATTGGCAAATAATAGCGTTTTTCTTGCTGTATAGATGGCATTCCCATATAAATAATGTGTCGCTTTTTATATTAGGGGGCAACATTGCCAGAAAAGACGACTTCAAGAATAAAATGCCATGCCTTTATACCTCCAGTATGTAAACCTATTATATGGAGAGGAGTATTTGACGGAATTGACAAGACAGCTTGCACCCTGAAAGTTCCCAAGGGCTCAAATGATGCTTACATGCAGGCAGATGGGTGGAAAGATTTTGTCAATATCGAGGAGGTTGACGTGACCGCCATCGAAGCAGTCGCTGCCGAGAGCGTGAGCAATACAGAAATCACAGCCATCTACGACCTCAACGGTCGTCGCCGCGACGCCTTGCTGCCCGGCGTGAACATTGTGAAGATGAGCGACGGCACAACGCAAAAGGTTATCAAGAGATAGCTCCACTATCCCGAAAAGCGCACAACAACGCATCCCCTCGGGCCAGAAACATGGCTGCCGAGGGGATGTTTACATTCGGTCATGCACGTAAATACGAATAAGAGAGGCAAGCTCCCATAGCGGAACTTGCCTCTCTTGTTGTGTGGATGGCAGGGCTTTTGCCGTGCCAATGGCTGTTACAGGATGCTTACTGGCGGATGTACTTGGGCGACTCGCCGTACTGGTTGGCTTCGGGTTGGCCGTCGGGGATGCACATAATCAGTGGGATAAGGCCACCGATACCGCAGATAAGGAAGCACCAGAGCAGGTTGGCACTCTTGCCGGTGTCGTGCAGGCGGCGTGCCATGGCTGCCAGAGTGGGAATGAGAGTGGCCAGCGACCATACGCACATGATTATCATCAGCACGAGGTTGATGGTGGCATAGGTTGACTCTTGAGCTGCGATAGCCGAAACGTCGCCGCCCGAGAAGGCAGTCGACATGGCTTCGCTAACCAGAGCTGACTTTGCAGTAGCAAAGTACTGAAGTATCCCCCCCAGAATCCAGTTGACTATGCTAATGCAGAGGTAGAACCACCAGAACTCTGAACGGCGTGCGCGGCCATTAAAGTTGGCATACTTGGAGAAACAAACCTTTACGGCATCTCCGATCTTCATCATTGGAGTAGCTACGAAATTTTCCATTTTGTTTTGTGTTAATTTGTTATTAAATATGTTTTGTAGTGGTGTCAAAAAGTTGCGAAAAGGTGTATATGTGTTCGCAAATGTACGTAAAAAGATTTACAATAAAAAGCAAACTGCCACTTTTTTTGCAAAAGCGGCAGTTTTTTTGCACCTTTCAGGTCTATTTGAGCGTGAAGGTGTGGACTATGGCGGTGCGAGTCAGTGTGGCAGGGAAGACGATGGCGTAGTTGCCGGGTGCGAGTTCCCACAGCGGCAGCTCGTATTTGCCGTCGTCGGTGGGTGTCGACTTGAGTGCGATGGCAGGCAGAAACATGAAATCATACTCCTGGTCGATGACGGGATATGAGTATGTTGCCACCTGTAGTCCGCGCTTGTTGCCGTCTTGTGCCAGCTGATAGATGCGGAAGGCGCGTTCGTTGTCGGCTGGTATGCGTATCTTCGGATAGTCTTCGAGCATATAAACCGTTGGCGACTCAGCGCCGGAGAGCACAATGCTCATCGTGCCGAAGGTGGCCTCGGAACCTGCCGACGGGTCGTCGAACACGAAGCGCACGTTTTCCTTTGCCAGCTTCTGGGCCATGATGTTGGCCGAGAGCAGCAGGGCGGTAGCGAGGAAAAGGAGTTTCTTCATGGCTTACCATATTTATCCTACTTGCGAGCCGGGCTTTGCCGTCCGGAGCAGGCTGGTTACTTGCAGTGAGCCGTCGCTGTCTACTGCGCTGAGAATCATTCCCTGGCTTTCGATGCCCATCATCTTGCGCGGCTCGAAGTTTGCCACGAACAGCACGTCCTTGCCCACCAGCTCTTCTGGCTGCCACGAGGCTGCTATGCCGCTGAGGATGGTGCGGTCGGTGCCTGTGCCGTCGTCGATGGTGAACTGCAAGAGCTTCTTCGACTTCTTCACTTTCTGGCAGTCTTTGACGTGGCCTACGCGTATGTCGAGCTTCTCGAAGTCGTCGAAGCTGACGTTGGGCTTCACGGGTTCGGGCTTGTAGGCAGCCTCTTCGTTGGCTCGCTTGGTGGCTTCGAGCTTGTCGAGCTGTCGCTGTATCACGTCGTCCTCTATCTTCTCGAACAGCAGTTCGGGCTCGCCGAGCTGATGGCCGGGCTTCAGGATGTCGGTGCTTCCCAGCTGTTCCCACTCAAAGGTGTCCATAGCCAGCATCTGGCGCAGTCGCTTGCTGCTGAAGGGCAGGAACGGCTCGAAGGCTATCGAGAGGTTGGCCACGAGCTGCAACGACACATAGAGGATGGTCTTTACGCGTTCGGGGTCGGTTTTCCACACCTTCCACGGTTCGCACTCGGTGATGTAGCGGTTGCCGATGCGAGCCAGGTTCATGGCTTCCTTCTGGGCTTCGCGGAACTTGAACTCGTCGAGCAGGTGCTCCACCTGTGCCTTCACGTCGATGAACTCGCTGATGGCCTGCCGGTCGGTGTCGTTGTATTCGCCCGGCTGGGGCACGTTTCCGGCAAAATATTTCTTGGTGAGTTGCAGTGCCCGGTTGACGAAGTTGCCATAGATGGCCACCAGCTCCGAGTTGTTTCGCTCCTGGAAGTCGCGCCACGTGAAGTTGTTGTCCTTTGTCTCGGGAGCGTTAGCCGTGAGCACATAGCGCAGCACATCCTGCTTGCCCGGCAGCTCTTCGAGGTACTCGTGGAGCCATACTGCCCAGTTGCGCGAGGTGGATATCTTGTCGTTCTCGAGGTTGAGGAACTCGTTTGCCGGCACGTTGTCGGGCATGATATATGAGCCGTGGGCGCGCATCATCACAGGGAAGATGATGCAGTGGAACACGATGTTGTCTTTTCCGATGAAGTGTACGAGGCGCGTCTCGGGGTCTTGCCACCACTGCCGCCAGTCGCCCCACTGCTCGGGATGGGCTTCGCAGAGCTCCTTGGTGTTGGAGATGTAGCCGATGGGCGCATCGAACCACACGTAGAGAACCTTGCCGTCGGCTCCCTCTACGGGTACGGGGATGCCCCAGTCGAGGTCGCGTGTCATGGCGCGGGGCTGCAAGTCCATGTCGAGCCACGACTTGCACTGGCCGTAGACATTGGGTCGCCACTCCTTGTGCTCTTCCAGTATCCACTGCTTGAGCCACTCCTGATACTCGTTCAGGGGCAGATACCAGTTCTTGGTCTGGCGCAGCACGGGCTGCGAACCGCTGATGGTGGACTTGGGATTGATAAGCTCGGTGGGCGAGAGGTCGCGTCCGCACTTCTCGCACTGGTCGCCGTAGGCACCCTCGTTGTGGCAGTGCGGGCACTCGCCGGTGATGTAGCGGTCGGCCAGGAACTGGTGGGCCTGCTCGTCGTAGTACTGTTCGGTGGTTTCCTCGGTGAGCTTTCCTTCGTCGTAGAGCTTGCGGAAGAAGTCGGCTGCAAACTTGTGGTGGGTGTCGCTGGTGGTGCGGCTGTAGATGTCGAAGCTTATTCCGAACTCCTCGAAGCTCTTCTTTATCATCGAGTGGTAGCGGTCTACCACGTCCTGGGGCGTGATGCCCTCTTTCTTGGCGCGTATGGTGATGGGCACTCCGTGCTCGTCGCTACCGCCGATGAACACCACCTGCTGCTTCTTCAGGCGCAGATAGCGCACGTAGATGTCTGCCGGCACGTAGACTCCGGCCAGGTGTCCGATGTGGACTCCACCGTTGGCGTATGGCAGTGCAGCCGTGACGGTGGTACGCTTATAGTTGGCTTGTTTCATCTTTATTGTGTTATTTCGTTGTTTATGTGTTTCTGCTGTGCTTGTTGCTCATAAGTCTCACGGGATACCACACGGCTATCCATCCCACGGCCACCACGGTGAGGAAGATCAGCACGATGTCGGCAGGATGCACGCTTATGGGATAAGCCTCGACAACGAAGCTGCCGCTCGACTCTCCGAGGCGCACGAATCCGAACTGCTGTTGCAGCCAGCACAGCAGCAGTCCTAAGAGTATGCCTGTCACTGCGCCTGCCGTGGCTATCATGCGGCCCTCGGTGAGGAAGATGCTTCGCGTCTGCCGGGGCGACGCGCCGAGGTTGCGCAGGGTGGCGATGTCGTCTTTCTTGTCGATGATAAGCATCGACAGCGAGCCTATTATGTTGAAGCTTGCCACGATGAGGATGAACGACAGGAAGGCGTAAGAGAAGAATTTCTCGATCTGCATGATCTTGAACGTGTCGGCTTGCTGCTCGTAGCGGTCCATCACCTTGAACCTCTGGCCTGCTATCTGCTGCATCTGCTCCTTCACGCGGCTTATGTCTTCGCCGGCTTTCAGGCGCAGCTCGAGCGACGAAAGCTCGCCCTGCCGACCCAGCAGCTGCCGAGCGAAGTCGATAGACGTGAGGATATAGTGACCGTCGTACTTGGCTTGCTTCACCTGAAACACCACTCCCGGCGAGAGCAGCGAGTCTTCGACGAAGGCTGCCGCAGGGTTGGTCATGTCGGGCTGCCCCTCGCGCTGTGGGGTGTAGATGTGCAGATAGTCGTGCCAGCTGACTCCCGTGCCGAGGTCCTGGGCCAGCCGTATGCCGATGATACCATACTGGAGGTTGCCCCGGTGGAACTCAAACGAGCCGTCGCCGTAGAGAATGTCGCCTATGTTGGTGAGCTTGTCAAAGTTGTCGTCGACTCCCTTGACCGTCACCATTGCCTGCTTGTCGCGATAGACGGCCAGAGCCTGGTCTTCTACGCACTCCGTTGCCACCTCTACCTCGGGCAGCTGGCGCAGACGGGTGAGCACGGGGTCGTCGGCAGCAACGGTCTTGCCCAGCGCGGGCACCACCTTGAGCTGTGGGTCGAAGCTCGTGAAGAACGATGCCACGAGGTCTGAGAAGCCGTTGAACGCGCTCAGCACCACCACCATTGCGGTAGTGGCCACGGCAACGCCTATCACCGAAATCAGGCTGATAACGTTGATGGCATGAGTGCTCTTCTTCGAGAACAGGTATCGGCGCGCTATGAAAAACATCTTGAACTGAGTATAATGTATTATGGTTGAGGGTTGAAGTATAGGGGTAGAGGTGCGAGGTGTTATAATACTTCTGCCTTTATACCTCGTGCAGGCGACCCTTTACCCATCAGCCCTAAGCCCTAAACCTTGAAATTACTTCCCCAGCAGGCTGTCGATACGTTCGAGATAGTCGAGCGAGTCGTCGATGAAGAAGCGCAGCTCGGGTATTATGCGCACCTGGTTGCGTATGCGCCGCCCCAGCTCGTAGCGCACCGACTTCTCATTGCGCTGTATGTTGGCAAGCAGCTCCTCGGCTTTCTCGCTTGGGAAGATGCTCAGATAGGCCGTGCAGATGCTCAGGTCGGGAGAAATCTTGGTGCGCGTGACGCTCACCATCACGCCTCGCATCATGCGGGTCTGGCTCTGGAAAATCTCTGCCAGCTCCTTCTGGAGCATACGGGCTATGCGGTTTTGTCGTGTTTCTTGCATGGTGTCAATGTATTATTGTTGCTGCAAAAGTAAGCATTTATTATTTAATAGACAACCAATATGAGTCATATTACCAACCAATATGAGTCATATTGCCAACTAATATGGCCCATATTACCAACCAATATGGCCCATATTACCGAGCAATATGGCCCATATTACTTTCTCATAGGGCCTATAAGTCCTATCAAGACTTATAAGACCTAAGTGTCCTATCAGCCCATGGCCCTATCTGAACGCGTCGCGCAGCTCGTCGCGGCTGATGGTAATCTTACGGTTGAGGGGCCTTCCGCGGTCGCGCAGACTGTGGGCGAAGAGCCATTCGTAGGTCTTGGGCAGGTAGAAGTAGCGCGAGGGCTCGCCGTGGGAGCCTCCCGGCAGCCAGTCGTAGCGCAGCCGCGAGTCGAGATGGTTCTCGCGGAGGTGGTCTACTATCTTCTGCGACTCGCTAACGGGCACCGCGCTGTCGCCCGTTCCGTGGATAATCCACAGCGGCACGTCCTCAAGGCCGTCGTATTCGCGCAGTGTGGTGCCGCCGCAGAGGGCCATGGCAGCTGCCACTTTCTCGGGATAGAGGGCGCAGAAGTCGAGTGTGCCGTAGCCGCCGAGACTCATTCCGAGCACATAGACGCGTGCTGGGTCGGTGTTGTAGTTGTCGAGTGTCCACTCCAGCAGGCAGTCTATCTTCTCCGTGTTCCACTGTCCGCCGGAGTTCTGCGGTGCCACCACCACAGCCTGAAGGTCCACACCGCGCTTCACGGCATCGAGAGGGCCGTAGCGCAGCACGCGGTTCAGGTCGTTGCCGCACAGACTTGCCCCGTGGAGAAACACCACTAAAGGCAGCGGTTCGCCCACTTCGCTGCCGGCAGGGGCATAGACCCAGAAGTCGTAGGTGCCCGGAACGGCGTTGCGCATAGCTTTCAGACCGTCTTGCTGGGCCAGAGATGAGCCGGGGAAAACGGTCAGAAACAATGTCAGCAGGTATAAGAAGAAAGAATGTCGATGCACGGCAGTAATCTGTTGTATGTGAAAAATGCGTTCCAAAGGTACGATTAAGTGAGTAAAAACCAAAAAGACTTTCGTTTTTTTGAGTGTCAGCCGCTTCTTTGTAGCTACAAATAATCTTTCGTTTTGATGCTCTTATTGATAAAATTCATATATTTGCACTCTTGAAGACAATATAAAGTAAGAGGGAGAAACTATCATGGCAGCAATTCATCAATCCACTCTCAGCCTCGGACAACTCCACATCCTGGAAATGCTAAGCCGGTGCAGGACTCAAGATTCGCTCGAAAGGCTAAAGAAAACCCTGTTCGACTATTATGCCAAAGAGGCTGAAGCCGAAGCCAATCGCTTGTGGGAGAATGGCGAGATAGACGACAGCAAGATAGAGGAGTGGGGCAAAGAACATCTGCGGACACCATACGTACACAGCTGATGAGACGTATTGTTGTCGATACTAATTGCTTGCTGATGTGTGTTTCGCCTATGAGCAAGTATCACGAAGTGTGGTCTGAGTTTCTCAAAGGTGAGGTGGAGTGGTGCGTTTCAAATGAAATCCTTTCTGAATATATGGAGATAATGGAAAGGAAGACTAGCCCCTGGCTTGCTGAAGCAGTCGTGAATGTTATCCTGAACAATGAAAGGACAGTCAGGGTAACACCTTCATTTTATTTTAATCTTATAGAAGCAGACCCAGATGACAATAAGTTTGTAGACTGCGCAGTATGCGGCAATGCTGACCTGATAGTGTCTAATGACTCTCACTTCTCAGTTCTTGCCAATATAAAGTTTCCGAAAGTAAGAGTCGTCAGAATAGAAGAATACATAGATGAGATACGGATTTAATGTTCAAAGGATGTTTTCTGTCAGGAAGTTGGTTCTTTCCAGTATTATATCCTTTTGTATATCAATCAGCGCCACGGCTGCTCCGGCCTATGTGGAATGGACCTATATGCCGCTTGTCGACGGCTCGCTGGTTGAGGCTGCGCTCGTGGGCGACGAGAGCTGGCACTGCTATGTCACGCGCGACGGACGGCAGATGGAGCTCGGTACCGACGGGCGGCTGGTGGAGCTGACTGCCGGCAGGGCTGTCAGGATGGAGCGGCAGGCTGCAAGAAAGGCACAGAGCAGGAAGGCTCCGGCTGCCCGACGCGCTCAGACCGCGCTGAAAGGCGAACGCCGCCAGCTGGTGATACTGGTCGAATACACCGACACCAAGTTTGCCGACGAGGCTCCGCTCGAGCTGTGGAACAGGATTTTCAATACCGACAACCTCAGCGAAGGGCAGTTCGTAGGGTCGGTGCGCGACTACTTCCGCGACCAGAGCTACGGGCAGTTCATGCTCTCGTTCGACCTGCGGATGGCCCACCTGAACCATCCCTCGGCCTACTATGGCGGCACCGACCACAGGGGCGACGACGAGAAGGTGGGCGAGCTGGTGGTCGATGCGGTGAAAGACGTGGAGCAGTCGATAGCCGACTGGTCGCCCTATGACTGGGATGGCGACGGACAGGTAGACCAGGTGTTTATCCTTTTCGCCGGAAAGGGGCAGAACAACGGGGGCGGTGTGGGCACCGTGTGGCCGCAGCAGTGGCGGCTGAGCGAAGAAGGCACGGGGACTTACAGCGTGAGCAGCAAGGGCAAGACATACGTCATAGACAACTTCGGATGCTTTGCCGAGCTGTATCGCGACGGCGGCTACGGCTCGTTTGGCACCCTGTGCCACGAGTACGGGCATTGTCTGGGGTTGCCCGACTTCTACTACGGCACCACGTCGGGCACCACGTCGGTGGTGCGCTCATGGGACGTTATGGACTATGGCCTCTACAACGGAGGCGGTTTCTGTCCGGCAGGCTACTCCGCCCACGAGCGCTGGTGCCTTGGATGGCTGTCGATGAAGGAGCTTGTCAAGCCGCTTACCGTAAAGGGAATGGCTGCGCTTGATGCCTCGCCGGAGGCTTATCTGCTGCGAAACGACGGCTACAGTGATGAATACTATGTGCTGGAAAACCGCCAGAAGCAGGGCTGGGATGCTGCTCTGCCGGGCGAAGGGGTGCTCATCTTCCACATCGACTACGACGAAGAGGTGTGGCATACGGGCGTGCCCAACTCCTCCTACCTGAAACGATACAGCATTGTGCCTGCAAACAATGTGGCTTCATACTACTATCAGGCGGGCTGGAGCTATCCCTACGGCAGCGGTTCGGCTCTGAACAACAGCCTGAGCAGCAGCTCCCACCCTGCGGCAACGCTCTATCATCCCAACAGCGACGGCAATATGATGATTGAGCGACCGATAACCGACATCACCGTGAGCAGCGGACTGGCAGGCTTCAGCTTCTGGGGCGGCGCACCGTCGGGCATCGACGACGTGGATGCCGGGGGCAGCAGCTCGCACCGCTACTACGACCTCGGCGGCAACTATCGCGGCAGCAGCATCGACGGGCTGCCTCGGGGAGTGTATGTTGACTGCTGGCAGGGTGGCCGTCGCAAGGTGGTGAAACGGTGACGGCAGGCTATACAATGCTGAGTGACGAAACAGAAAGAGGCTGCAACAACGTGATGCAGCCTCTTTTGCAAAATAAATAATAAGTAGAACCTCAGAATTCGATAATCAGCGACTGGCGCGGAGTGAGCTTGATGTTCTGTGTCAGGTCAACATTCTGGCCCGTGATGACATCCTTGGCGGTCTTCTTGTCGCCGATGATTTCGGCATAGCGTGCCACCTCAAGCTCTCCGTCCTTCTTTCTTCCGTTGAGAATAGTCATGGTAGACTTGCCTCCGTGCTGGCGTGCAATGACGTAGACACCCTTCCAGGGGATGAACTGAGTCTGCGTTCCGGCAGTGATCACCTCGTTGCCCTGACGCCAGTGGAGCAGTCGGGAGAGCCAGTCGAACATCGCGTTCTCCTCAGCCGTGCGTCCCTCGCGTGTGAAGGCATTGTGGCTGTCGCCCTTGAAGCCTCCGGGGAAGTCCTTGCGCACGTTGCCGTCGGTCTTCTCCTTGGTGCCGTTCATCAGTATTTCTGTGCCGTAGTAGAGCTGCGGGGTGCGGTTCATGGTGAGCAGCAGGCTCAGTGCCTGCTTGAGCGCCAGCGTGTCGCAGCCGTTCTTGAGGAAGCGGTCGGTGTCGTGGTTCTCTATGAAGGCCATCACGCTTGAGGGATTTTCATACAGATAGTCGTAGACCAGGCCGTTGTAGATGCGGTTAAAGCCGTTCCACCAGTCGTCGGTCTCCTCCCAACGCGCCTTGTCGAGGCGGTCGAAGAAGGTGAAATCCATCACCGTCTTCAGGTAGGAGTTCTCTTTTGAGAGCTTGCTGTCCTTCTGCCATGCGGCGGTGTAGCCCGGTTCAGTGACCCATGTCTCGCCAACGGTGTTGAAGTTGGGGTACTCCTGGTCGAGCACACGCATCCAACGGGCCATTCCTTCGCGGTCGGCGTAGGGATAGGTGTCCATGCGGATGCCGTCGATACCAGCCGTTTCAATCCACCAGATGCTGTTCTGGATGAGATACTCCATGACGTAGGGGTTCTTCTGGTTGAGGTCGGGCATGGTTGGAACGAACCATCCGTCAACCGTTTCCTTCATGTCCACCTTCGAGGCGTAGGGATCCATCACGGGTGTGAGCTTGTAGCTGGTCTGCTGGAAGCTTGTGCCGCGTGGGTCGGAAGAGCCGTTCGACTCCTTGAGCCAGTTGTGGAGGTTGAACCAGTCCTTGCTCGGCATATCCTTTACCCAGGGATGCTCGAAGCCACAATGGTTGAAAATCATGTCCATGACCACCTTCAGACCCTTGGCGTGAGCCTCGTCGATGAGTCGCTTATAGTCGGCATTGCTGCCAAAGCGGGGGTCAACGCGGTAGTAGTTTGTCGTGGCATAGCCGTGGTAAGTGCTTACTTTGAAGCCGTTGTCGGGTGAGTTGTTCTCGAGCACCGGCGTGAACCACAGTGCCGTAACGCCCAGTTCGTTGAAGTAGTCGAGGTGTTTGCGGATGCCTTCGATGTCGCCGCCGTGGCGCAAAGAGGGCTCGTTGCGGTCCACTTTGTATGCGTTCAGCTTGACATCTTTCGCCTTCGGCTCGGGCATACCGTCTGCAAAGCGGTCGGGCATGAGCATATAGAGCACGTCTTTGTTGGAGAATCCGATGCGCTCTTCGCCCTTCTTCTCGCGTGCTTTGAGCTGATACTTCACCTTTTTTGTCTTGCCATCCTGCTTGAAAGCAAGGTTCATGGTGCCTGGCTGGGCTCCTTCAAGGTTGACGTAGACGAGCAGGTAGTTTGGCGAATCGAGCTTCACGGTCTTGGCGATGGTCGCGCCGGGGTAGTCGGTGGTAACTTCAGCCGTGGCGATGCCCTTGCCGTAGACCATCAGCTGCACTGTGGGGTTCTTCATTCCGACAAACCAGTCGGTGGGCTCTATGCGGTCAACGTCTACCGCATGAACCGAGCAGAGGCTCAGCAGGAGCCCCAGGGATAGGAAAAATCGTTTCATTTTGTTTATGGTTTTCTTGTTGTTAGTAGCTTTTGCGCTTGCGGAAAGCTTCGGACCACGCCTGTGTGGCACGGTCCGAGGCTGTGTCAGTTCTTTATTATGAGTGCCGACTGCGGGTCAACGCTGACTTTCTGTCCCGTTATCTCGCCCAGTCCCTGCTCGTTGATTACTCCGTCGCACGCCACGATGGTGTAGGTGCCTTCGGGAATAGTCACCTCGCGTTCCTCCTTGGAACCGTTGAGCACTACGATGATGTTGTTCCAGATGTCGCCGCCGGCGTAATCCTTCAGGCGGAAAGCCACCAGCGCATCCTGCGAGGGCAGGAACTCCAGATGGCGGCGCACCAGGTCGGCACGTCCCAGACGGAAGGCGGGGTGGTTCTTGCGCAGCTGCAACAGGCTCTTATAGTAGTCGAACACCTGCGGATAGCGTGCCAGGTTGCCCCAGTTGATCTGGTTTATGCTGTCGGGCGACTCGAAGCTGTTGTGCACTCCCTTCTTGTCGCGGAGCAGTTCCTCGCCGTTGAGCATGAAGGGAACGCCCTGCGAGAGCATCACTGCGGTCTGGGCAAGCTTGTCGAGGCGTACCAGCTCGGCGAGCTGGCTGTCGGAAAGCTTGCCGTCGACAGTCTTCAGGGATGGTATCGAGGCCTTCAGACGGTCTACCAGACACATGTCGTCGTGGCAGCTGACGTAGCTAATCATCTGCGAAGGTTCGTTGACCCATGACTCTTTGGAGTAGTTCACCTTGGTGAAATCTACCTGCGGATGGCTTATCATGCCTGCTATGCCGGCCTTGATGCTCTCTTCGCTGCCGGGCAAACCGGCCAGAAAGGCTCCCTTGGTGTCGTCGCTGAACGGGCCGCGGAGGGCATCGCGCAGGTCGTCACTGAAGGCGGCGATACGCGGCATCTGCCTTATGTGGGCCTTCAAGCCCAGTTTCTCCTGAGGATAAGCACAGCTGCCGGCACTCCATCCCTCACCATATATAAATATAGAGGGGTCGATCTCGTCGACAGCATGGCGTATGGCGTTCATCGTTTCGATGTCGTGTACGCCCATGAGGTCGAACCGCAGTCCGTCGATATGGTACTCGTTGATCCAGTGGCGCACGCTTTCAATCATAAACTTCCGCATCATTGGCTTCTCGCTTGCAGTCTCGTTGCCGCATCCCGAGCCGTTTGAATAGCTGCCGTCGGCGTTCTTACGGTAGTAGTAATCGGGGTAGGTGCGCTGGAAATTGCTGTGCTCGATGTCGTAGGTGTGGTTATACACCACGTCGAGAATGACGCGGATGCCAGCCTTGTGCAGTGCCTGCACCATCTGCTTGAACTCGCGGATGCGTGCAAGGGGGTTGTAAGGGTCGGTGCTGTAGGACCCTTCGGGCACGTTGTAGTTCACCGGGTCGTAGCCCCAGTTGAACTGCGGAGTGCTCAGGCGTGTCTCGTCAACCGAGCCGTAGTCGTAGGACGGCAGTATGTGGATGGCGTTCACACCGAGGTTCTTCAGGTGTTCGATGGCCCACGGCTCTGTCAGGGCGAGGAATTTGCCGGGATATTCGGTCTTGCCGGCATCCTTTTGCAGCGTTGGCGAGAGCGTAGTGTTGCGGGCTATGGAGTAGTCGCGGTGGTGCATCTCGTATATCACCAGGTCGCAGGGCGACTTCAGCTCGGGCCGCTTGTCCTTGCACCATCCTTCGGGGTTGGTTTCTGAGGGCTCGTAGATGTAGCCGCGCTTGCCGTTCACGCCCACTGCCGTGGTAAACACGCCCGGAGTCTCTACCCATTCTTTCTTGTTTCCCGACTGGTCGATGGTGTAGAACTTGCCCTTGAGGTCGCCTTTCACGGTAGCTTTCCAGTAGCCGGGCTGCTGTTTGTCCTGTTGCAGCTTGACGGTTTTCACCGGCTTGCCGCCCAGTCCCTCGTCGTAGAGGCGCAGCACCACGCTCTTGGCATCGGGATTGGCATAGAAGCAGAAGTCTGTAGCCTGCTTAGTGTACCTGAACTGATGCGTTGGCTGGCACGCCTTTGCCTTGCAGCACTCTTTCTGTGCTGCCGCACTGAGCGATAGTCCCAAGGCCATTAGCATCATGGTTAGTGTCCTTAACGTTTTCATAGTTGATTAAGTTTCGGTTATTTGGCTATTAGCGAGATGGCGAAACCACCGCCGGGAGCCTCTGTCAGCTTCAGAGTGTCGCCCTTCTTTACCGTCTTACGGGTGATGGTATAGGCCATTGGATTCTTCTGGTAGTGTGCATCCTTGGCATCTGCGTACACTGTACACTCGTATTTCTTGCCGCTGTCGAGGAAGTCGAGCTTCAAAACGGTCTTGTGTCCGTCCTCGTTGCACTTTCCGCCAACGAACCAGTTGGCGGTCTTCTTGGCTTTGCGGGCCACGGTGATGTAGCGTGCAGGCTCGGCCTCGAGGTATTTAGAGTCGTCCCAGTCACACGCTACGTCGCGGATAAACTGGAATGCGTCGTCGAAGCGCTCGTAGTTCTCGGGCAGGTCGGCGGCCATTTGCAGCGGGCTATACATCGTCAGGTAGAGGGCCAGCTGGCCTACGAGAGTGGTACGCACGTAGCTCGGGTTGTCGCTCCACTGCGAGAGCTGTGTCTGAAAGATGCCCGGCGTGTAGTCCATAGGACCTCCCTGCAGGCGTGTGAACGGCAGGATGCAGGTGTGGTTGGGGTTAGAGCCGCCGAAGGCTTCGTATTCTGTGCCGCGTGCGCTCTCTCCGCCCACCAGGTTAGGATAGGTTCGGCAGAGTCCGGTGGGGCGTGTGGCCTCGTGAGAGTTCACCATCACGTGGTGCTTGGCAGCCTCCTTGATGACATACAGGTAGTGATTGTTCATCGACTGCGAGTAGTGGTGGTCGCCGCGGGGGATGATGTCGCCCACGTATCCGGTCTTCACGGCATCGTAGCCGTACTTGTTCATCAGGCTGAGAGCAGGCTCGAGGAAGCGCTCGTAGTTCTGTGTCGACGAGCTGGTCTCGTGGTGCATCATCAGCTTCACACCCTTGGAGTGAGCATATTCGTTAAGCATCTTGATGTCGAAGTCGGGATATGGAGTCTGGAAATCGAACACATCGCGCTTCCACATGTTAGCCCAGTCTTCCCATCCTACGTTCCATCCCTCCACGAGAACCTCCTGAAGGCCGTTCTTCGCGGCGAAATCTATGTAGCGTTTCACCTTGTCGTTGTTGGCTGCATGGCGTCCGTTAGGAGTCACTTTGGTCCAATCTATCTGGTCGAGCTTTATGCTTGGGAAGTCGTCAGTGTAGTGCCAGCTGCTCTTTCCCACAATCATCTCCCACCAAACACCGCAGTATTTCGTTGGATGAATCCAGCTGGTGTCGTCAAGTGCGCACGGATCGTTGAGGTTGAGGATAAGGTTCGAGCTCAGCATATCGCGTGCGTCGTCGCTCACCATCACCGTTCTCCACGGCGTTTCGCATGGTGTCTGCATACAGCCTTTCAGTCCGGTGCCGTCGGGAGTGAGGTGGCTGACGAACGTGAAGGGTGCCGGCAGCGCATATTTCGATGGCTGCGGATTGGGAGTATATTTGTTTGAGCTACCTTCGAGCTTCTCTGTGAGATGCTTGGTCTGGGCATCCACGAGTTCGAGGTGCATGGTGGCATAGTCCTTGCAGGCTGCTTCGTGGATGTTGATATACAGTCCTTCGGCGGTCTTCATCTGTAAAGAGGTCTGCACTCCGGTAGGCGAGAAGGGCGCAACCGACGAGTTTGTCCAGTTCACGGCTTCGTGGAAGCGCGAGCGTATCTCCGAAAGGCGCGACTCCTGAGTGGCTTGCTCCTGCGTGTCGTAGTCGCCCGGCAGCCACCAGGCGGTGTGGTCGCCGGTCATTGCGAACTCGGTGTGCTCTTCTTTTATGAGAAAGTAGTTCAGGTCCTTTTGCTGTGGGAACTCATATCTGAAGCCGATGCCGTCGTTGTAGACCCTGAAGCGCAGCGTGATATTCCTGTTTGCCGAAGCCTGATAGAGGTCTACGGCAAGCTCGTTGTAGTTGTTGCGTATGGTGGCAGTCTCTCCCCACACTGGTGTCCACGTCTCGTCGAAGGTCGATGTCTTGGTGTCTTTCACGGTGAAGCCGTCCATCAGGTCGGTTTCATTGAGCTTCTTGCTGGCGTGCTGGTCCTTGGCCAGTTCCAGTCCGAGGCGCGAGGGCTTCACCACATCCTTGCCTTTGTAGGTCATGCTGTAGGTAGGCACGCCGCCGTCGGCCAGCTTGAAGTTCAGTTGGATTTGTCCGTTGGGCGACTTCACGGTCTGTGCCGTCATGGCCATTGGTACGAGCAGCGAGGCTGCGATCAGTTTAAGCTTGTTCATGTCTTTTTGTTTGTTTTTGTTATTTGAAGGTTTATAAATCACTAAACGATCCGACAGCCGCAGGGGGCAGGTGCCCGTTGCGGCTTGTCGGTTCGTTCGTCTGCTGTTGTTAAAGTTAATTACGTCCCGAATTGGTTATCATTTCGATCATGTTGCCGTTGAAGTCCTGGTTCTCCATGAGGTCTTCCAGGTTCACGTGCATACGATACCTCCAGTAGTGCTTCGGGTTGGCAGGTATGTTTATGCGCTCTGCGTCGGGATCGTCGAGGCGCAGGTTCTCGTCCATAGCCATCCAGTCCTGTATCGAGATGATGCAGAGCATCGACGGGCTGTAGAGGTGACGGCTGAGGATGTCGCGTGCGAGCCATCCCGGCAGTGGGTGCGGAGCGGCGTCGCCGCGGTGCAGCATGGTGTTGTGGTAGGTTTGCGTGCGCTCCCAGTTCTCGTCCCACCACTGGCGCAGCGTGGGCATGTCGTGCGAACTGATGGTGCATACCGAGCGATAGGGGTTGCGCGAGAGGTAGCCGAAGCGTACCTTCGGGTCCTTGGGCATACTCTGGAGCTCCAGCGAGAGGATGCGCAGCTCGTTCATCACCCATTCCACGCAGTCGGGCACCATTCCGAGGTCCTCGGCGCATACCAGCATCCTCGTTGCATTTACCAGCAGAGGAAGCTTCTTCATTGCTTCGTGATACCAGAACTGGTTGTTGCGGCGATAGAAGTAGTCGTTGTAGAGGCGGTTGAATATGGCCTTGTCGCTGTCGTAGAGGTTCTCGTAGATGAAATCGAACTGTACGGAGATGCGCGGATGGAACTTGTTGGAGTCTTTGTGGTCGCGGACGAAGAGCACGTCGCTCACCAGCGAGTAGAGACCGTCGCGCAGCCAGATGTCGCGCTCCTCGGTGCATCCCTCGAAGGCTGCTTCGATCTTCTTCTGAGTGTCGAACTCGGGACGCATACGGTAGTGGCCTTCCCACTTGGGCTCCACATACTTCTCGCGAACTTCCTGTGCGCGCTCGTGGAACACGCGGTCGAGCACCCAGTCGGTGATGAACGGAGTGGTGAACAGGTCTTCCTGCCAGTGCAGTCCGTAGCCTTCTATCTCCTCGCGGCTCATGCCGAGTGCCGGGGAGAAGTGGCCGAGCAGTCCGTGTACGGCTGTTGCCGGAATTTCCCAGATGCGGAAGAAGCCCAGCACGTGGTCGATGCGGTATGCGTCGAAGTACTGCTGCATATTCTGGAAGCGGCGAACCCACCACTGGCAGCCGTCGGCTATCATCTCGTCCCAGTTGTATGTGGGGAAGCCCCAGTTCTGTCCGCTCACCGAGAAGTCATCTGGCGGAGCACCGGCCTGTCCGTTGAGGTTGAAGTAGCGGGGCTCTGACCACACGTCGCAGCCGAAGCGGTTCACGCCGATGGGGATGTCGCCCTTGAGTATCACGTGGTTGGCGCGTGCATACTCGTGTGCGGCCTTCATCTGCTCGCTCAGGATGAACTGCACGAAGTAGTAGAATGCCACGTCGCGGTATGCCTTGGTGCGTCCGTTGCTCAGTGCGGCGCGGTCGTCCTCGTTCCATGAGGTGTGGCCTTCCCACTTCAGGAAGTCTGCCGTGCCGTTGGTGTCGCGCAGGAAGCAGTACTGTGCATAGGGCACGAGCCACTGTTCGGTTTCCTTGAAGAACTGCTTGAACTCCTTGGAGGCGAGTGTGTCCTTGCCTTCCTGCTCGTAGATGGCGCGCAGATAGCGCACCTTGGCATCGTTGACGCGCTCGTAGTCGATCTGCGGCAGCGCGTTGAGCTCCTGGCGCAGCTGTTCCATCTCGTCGGCCAGGGCCTTGTCAGCTATCTTGGGCAGCTGGTTGAGGTCGGCATACTGCGGATGCAGCGCGAAGATGGATATGCAGCTGTAGGGATATGAGTCTGTCCAGGTGTGCGTGATGGTGGTATCGTTGATGGGCAGTATCTGCAGCACGCGCTGCTTGGTCTTTGCCACCCAGTCAATCATCTTTTTCAGGTCGCCGAAGTCGCCCACGCCGAAGCTCTCTCTCGAGCGCAGGGAGAACACGGGCACCAGAGTGCCGGCGCACCTCACTGGCGGCAGCGGGAAGAAAGCCTGCGACAGGTCGTAGACAACCACCTGACCGTCGGCCAGGTCGGGCAGCTGCACAGAGCGGTTATTGCTGTATTCCCATACGATGTTGCCCGTGGCGTCGTCCTTGGCGAAGAACTTGAAGTCTATCAGGCTGTCGGCCAGCTCTCCGGCATCGATGTCGGCCAGCCATTCGTTGATGTTGTGCTCGGTCATGCGTATGGCTTTGCTGTCGTCCCACTCGCCCATAGCCACCTCGCCGCCTGTTACGTAGAGGGCCATGCCCTGCGAGAGCTGAGGGGCGCGCACCTGCAGGCGCACTGTCTTGGCAAAGGGAGTGATGCGCGGCTGCTCTATCTTCTTGCCTACTACGCAGTCGGTGATGGCCGATGTGTAGAGATAAGAGTCCTCGGGGATGTCAATCCAGTGGTCGTAGATGTCGTAGATCTGCCCGTTCTCGCAGGTAGCCTCGAGCCTGTGGGCCACTACTCCCCATTCGCGGCGCTCCTTGCGTCCGCCATTTTCTATGCTGTAGAAATAGTCAACGGATGTTCCCGTGCCTATAACGCAGCTCACCTGGCAGTCCCAATGCACACCGTCTACAGTCTGCATCCTATACTCGGAGACCTTGGGGACTCCTTTCTTCTTCTCGCTCACAATGTTGAGTATCAGATCTTGTCCGTATACGGTCTGGTACTCGATATGAAAGTTCAAGTTCATATTTGATGGTTAATAGTTATTTTTATGGTGTAAAGTTAATTATTTTACCAATACGTGCTTCGCCAGAATATTCTATTTGTTAAACGTTTTTGTGCAAACGTTTGTCTTACTAAATCCTTGATTTGCTCCGTCTGCCGCCCTGTCGTCGGGCCTTTAGACTGGCTTTTTCTGACAGAAACATGGGGGCAATGGGGTGCTCCTTCTGCTGCCGATGGGCTGTTGAGGCCTGCTTTGCGTGCTCGTTGCCGCGGCTGGGCTCTGCTGAGGGTGGCGGCAGGGAGGCTTTCGTCTTGTTGTCGTAGGGAGGATGCTATGAAAAGTGCTTGCTGTCAGTGCGTTACGTCTTTCCGGCAGGGGTTGGGAACACTTCTCCGGCAGCCTTGGAACACAGCTACGGAGCAGTTGGAGAGGTTCTCCGGGGCAGCTGTAGCGTTGCTCCGGGGCTGTTGGAGAAAGTTTACAGCCCCCTCCGTAAACTTTTTACGGGCACTCGGGATCTGTCCCGAAACGCGGTTCGAGGAGTGGCCTGGGCTTGTTTTTATGAATAGTAAACACGCGAGGGCGTTGCTCCCTGACCTGAATGGGCAAGTAGCAAGGCAGTAAGAGTAGTGTGCTAAGGTGGTTTCTACAACGCAGAACGGGTCGCGGCACACCGCTGCAGGTGGCTTATGGTGGTGTGCCCGTTGAGTTCTGTGCGGCAAAGGTAGCCACGTGGCAGGCGGCGGTCAAGGCTTTTGGGCTGAAAGATTCCGACTATCGCCCGTCTTGTAGTTCAGCTTCCGCGCTATGAGGCTTGCCATCTCGGGGTCTTGTGCGGGTGCAGCGGTGAGCGTTCCGCCGTCGAGCAGCCAGATGTCGTCGGCAGTGTGGAGTGCCAGTTCGATGTCGTGGGTCGACACGAGCACCGTCTTCTGCTCCTCGCGAGCCAGCTTGCCGAGCATAGCCATCAGCTCGGCGCGGCTCGGATAGTCCAGGAACGCCGTCGGTTCGTCGAGCAGCAGCACGGGAGTCTGCTGTGCCAGCGACTTGGCAATCATGGCTTTCTGCCGCTCTCCGTCGCTCACGGCATAGAGCTTGCGGTCTGCGAGGTGGGCTATGCCGGCCATGCTGAGAGCTTCGTCCACTGCTTTGCGGTCGTCCTGCGACAGCTTTCCCCAGAAGTTGGTGTAGGGAGTGCGCCCCATGGCCACCATCTCGCGCACCGAGAGGTTGCCCGTTGCCGAGGGCAGGGTGAGCACCACGCTCACCTGCCGCGCCATCCTGTGGGCTGGCAGGCGCGAGGTGTCGGTGCCGTTGATGGCTATCGAGCCTCCGAGGGGCGGCATGAAGCCCGCCATTGTGCGCAGCAGCGTGCTCTTGCCCATGCCGTTTGCGCCGAGCAGACAGGTCAGCCTGCCCTCGGCGGCGGTGGCGGTGATGGCGGCAGCGACGGCCTTTCCCGTCGCGTAGCCTATGCTTAGGTTGTTCAGTTCCAGTGACATTGTCGGCTGTTATGTGGTTCGTGGTGCATTGTTCTTCACTCTTCGTCGTGCAGCTTTTCTATGTATTCCCACAGCTTGCGGTAGAAAGGATGCTGCGTCAGGGTGCTGCGGTCGCCCAGGATTATGAGCTTCATCCTTGCCCTCGTTATGGCTACGTTCATCCGTCGCAGGTCGTTGAGGAAGCCTATCTGGCCTTCGCTGTTCGAGCGCACGAGCGATATGAGTATGATGTCGCGCTCCTGGCCCTGAAATCCGTCGACGGTGTTCACGCTGATAAGCCTGCGATAGGGCTTGAAGGCAGCCCGGCGGCCTATCAGCTGGCGCAGATACTGCACCTGTGCGCGGTAGGGCGAGATTATTCCCACGTCGATCTGTTCGCCGAGGATGCGCTCGCGGCCCACCTTGGCGAAGTAGTCTTCCAGCGTTTTCAGTGTCAGCTCGGCCTCCTCGGTGTTTATCCGTCCGAAGGTCGATGCCACGAAGGTCTCGCCCGGCGTGGCTGTGCCGTCGCCGTCGGAGCCCACTGAGCTGTCGATCCAGCTGATGGGGTAGTCGTATTGCAGTATTCCGCGGTGGCGTACCTGGGGCGCGCTCTCCACCTTTCCGCCGTAGAAGTAGTTGCTCGAGAAGCGCATTATCTGGTCGTTCATGCGGTATTGCACCCTGAGCATCGTCACCACCTCGGGGTGGTTCTGCGCTATCCGCTCCATGAGCGTGGTTCCCAGTCCGGCTTTCAGGGCTGCGATGCTCTTCACTGTGGGCGGCAGCTGGCAGTGGTCGCCGGCCAGCACCACACGCGAAGCCCTGCGTATGGGTATCCACGAGGCCGCCTCGAGAGCCTGTGCCGCCTCGTCGATGAACAGCGTGTGTACCTTCAGCCCGGCAAGCAGGCGGCTGTCGGCTCCCACGAGGGTAGAGGCGATGACGCGTGCCTGGCCGAAGAGGTCGCTCTGTATGCGTATCTCGAGCTCCGTGGCGCGGCTTCTGAGGCGGCTCATCTTCTGGTGGAAGCTCTCTCCCGAGTGCCGGCGCTGCGACCGCAGCTCGCGCATGGCCTTGCGTATGGCCCATAGGGTGGAGTAGTCGGGGTGTGCCTCGAAGCGCCTTTCGTAGGTGAAGGCCAGCATCTTGTCGTCAACGCGCGTGGGGTTGCCTATGCGCAGCACGGCGATACCGCGGTCGGTGAGCTTCTCCGAAATCCAGTCTACGGCGGTGTTGCTCTGCGCGCACACCATCACCTGGGGCTCGCGCATGAGCGTTTCGTTGATGGCCTCGACCAGAGTGGTGGTCTTTCCCGTGCCGGGAGGGCCGTGGACTATGGCCACGTCCTTGGCTCGGAGCACGCTGCTGACGGCTTCTTGCTGCGTGGCATTGAGCCAGGGCAGCTGCGGGCAGGCTGTGGCAAACTGCTGTGCCACGGCCTTTGGCGGTCGGTTATAGAACAATTCGCGAAGGTATGCCAGCCTTCCCGTGGTGGCAGAGGCCACCCGGTCGAGGGCATCAAACATGGCGCGGTAGCTCGTTTCGTCGAACGACAGCTGGCAGCCAACGGGCTGCGCACTGTCGGCGAGTTCTAACAGCGGAGCGTTGTCGGGCACGGTGAGCACCATGCGGTCGCCGTCGACATAGGAAACGGTGGCGGTGAAGTCGAAATACTTCAGCCGGGGCAGCGTGGCGGCTGTCGGCGCAGGCGGCTCTTTCTGGCGGAAGAACATCACGGGGCGACCGTATTCAAAGTTGTGCTCTATCTCTTGGTCGGCTGTGCGGAACACTTCCACCGACAGCTGGTTGAGCGAGTTGTAGTAGCTTCGCCCTATCTTGAGCGGAAACCACGCGTCGCCGCGCTTCACCTTGCGCAGCAAGCCCGTGAGCTCGGTGAGCTTTCGGAACGCTTCCTTCTCACAGTAGTACTCCATCTGAAGCAGCAACCGCTGCTGGCGGAGCAGGTCTATGGCTGACGAATGTGACATAATCGGGTGCGAAGTTAGTGTTTTTGCTGAAGAAAAGGCTCGATTTGTTGAAACGATTTGCAAGAAAACGCCTGCCGCGATACATTTGCCGGTGATAAAAGCCAATCCCCCGCACCACAATAAACCATCAGACAACCTCGTTATTCAGTTAAGACACGTGCCTATGACACCTACAATACTCCGAAAGAAGGAAAACCTCTTCTACATACTTCTGTTTGCGCTGCTCTTCATGTCGCCCGTAGTGGCCGAATACGTGAACTCGCAGATGGTGGGACACGGCTCGTTCCGATGGAAAGACGTGCTCGACGTGTGGCGCATCTTCGCTATCTATCTTGCCGCCTTCATCGTTCACAACGCCCTTGCCGCACCTATTCTTATATATAAGCAGAAGAAGCTGAAGTATGCCCTTTCGGTTCTGGCGCTCATGGTGGTGTTTTTCCTCGCGCAGTGTGCCACCCGTCCCGACTTTGCTCCGCCCCACGACGAGCACTTCAAGACCGAGATGGCAGCACAGCACCACGCTCCACACCACGACAAAGCTGCCGACCAGCCATGCCAGACGGCCCACCGCACCCCGGCTCACCCACCTAAGGGACCGCGCCACGGACCGCCCCTGCTCTTCGGACAGACCGACGTGGTGGGCGGAATAATGCTCTTCTTCATGCTCGGACTCAACCTCGGAGTGAAGCTCTACTTCAAGCAAGACGACGTGAGGCAGCAAATAGCGGCGCTCGAGAGGGAGAACCTGACCCATCAGCTGGAGTTTCTGCGCTACCAGATCAACCCCCACTTCTTCATGAACACGCTCAACAACATACACGCGCTCGTCGACATCGACCCCGAGCGTGCCAAGTCGTCGATTGTGGTGCTGTCGAAGATGATGCGCTACGTGCTCTACGAGGGTAACAAGAAACTCATTCCGCTGGGCCGCGAGATTGGTTGCCTGAACAACTATGTGGCTCTGATGCGCATGAGATACACCGACCGGGTGAGCATCAGCCTCGACCTGCCGCAGCCTGCCGAGGGCGAAGACCGACAGCCAGTGGTGCCGCCGCTGCTGTTCATCACCTTCGTGGAAAACGCTTTCAAGCACGGAGTGAGCTATCAGCATGACTCCTTCATCGACATAAGCATCGAGCAGCAGGACGACAGGGTGCTCTTCAGCTGCCGCAACAGCATTGCCCATCTTGCCAACAGCGAGAAAGGGGGAGTGGGGCTGGCCAATGTGGGCAAGCGCCTGCAGCTTATCTACGGCACCGACTACGACTTGCAGATGGCCGACGAGGACGGTGTCTACAGCGTGAAGCTGCTCTTGCCGGCCAACACGGCTGAGCCGACAGCTGCCAGCTGATGTCCGGCACCCGGCTCCGTGAACCGTTAAACCTGTTAACTACCTAAATAAGAAACCATGATACGTGTACTTGCTATCGACGACGAGCCATTGGCATTGCAGCAGCTGGCGGCTTACATTGAGAAGATTCCTTTCCTTGAGCTGGCCGGACAGTGTGCCAGTGCGCTCGAGGCACGCAGCAAGCTCGAAGAGGAAGCGGTCGACGCAATCTTCATCGACATAAATATGCCCGACCTAAACGGGCTCGACTTCGTGCGCTCATTGGCCATGCCGCCGCTCGTCGTGTTCACTACTGCCTACGGAGAGTATGCCGTAGAGGGTTACAAAGTTGACGCAGTGGACTATCTTCTCAAGCCTTTCTCGCTCGACGAGTTCAGGCGCGCCGCCGCGAAAGTGAAGCGGCAGTACGAGCTTACGCACCAGGCTGAGGTGTCGGCAGTGGACAGCGACGATGCCATCTTCCTGAAGACGGAGCACAGGGTGGTGCGTGTGAAGCTATCGGAGATAGTCTATGTAGAGGGCATGAGCGAGTACCTGAAGATTCATCTGCAAGGTCAGAGAAAGCCATTGGTGGTGCTGCTCTCGATGAAGAAGATGGAAGAGCGGCTGCCGCAGGCTGCGTTCATGCGCATACACCGCAGCTTCATCATCAACCTGAGGGAGATACAGGAGGTCAACAAGAACCGTGTGGTGATGGGGCCGGACATTTATCTGCCCATAGGCGACCTCTATCGCGACAGCTTCAACAGGTATATCGAAAGCAAGTTCCTTGGCAAATGAATAGTATAGAGCCAATAGCTGCTATAGAAGCAATGGATAATAGAGAGTCTGTAGCTTATATTGACAATTAGAAACACCCCTCCCTTGGGGAGGGGTTGGGGGTGGATGCTTGGGTGTGGGGCTGTTATTCTCCTGTTTTCTTTAGCCCCCAGTCGCTGAGCGTGAGGTTTTCTTCAACGTTTTTCTCTATATCGTCGGGCAGATTGCAGAAGAAGTCGATGCCTGTGAGCTCTTCCAGTTCCTTCACCGATATGGCATAGTCGGCTGGGTTGGCTTTGGTGATCTTAGCGTTGGTGTGCTCGGTCCAGAAGGCTATGGCCTTGTAGCTGTCGCCTTTATAGCAGAGCACGGCCATGTAGAAGTATTTAGGCACGAGCAGACCTGTCTTAGTGGGCGAGAGAACCTTGTCGCCGTCGATGGTGCCGGCCTTCACAACGTACAAAGTGTCGCGGAAGGTATTGTTAAAGCCCCAGCCCCTGACTGTGTTTTCAAGCGTCTGCCACAGGTTTCCGTTGTGGTTCTGATACTGTGGGTGTATGTTGCTTATGTAGAAGGTCTGTTTGTTCTGTTCCACCGACGACTGGCGGTCGTTCGACATACACATATGGCCGCGAGAGTAGGGCGAGCCGAACTGCGAGGAGTGGGTTCGGTATTTCTCTGGAATGTCTGGGTCGTCCTGCCATGAGCCTGTTCGTCCCACCTTGTTGTCGGGCAGTCCCTTGTGGAACTGGTAGCAGGTCCATCGCTGCGACTTCTTTGTGCAGTCCCATTCCAGCGAATATGTGATGCCATAGTCCTTGGTGCTGTGCTGAACGAGCAGCTGGTCGCTGCCCGAGCGCAGCCGTGGGAACTCCAGCCCCTGAGCCTTGGGGTTCTGGTTGCGGTTGGCGTTGGTCACATCGGGTGCAACCTCGTCGTCGTACTTCACGTAGACAAACATGATACTGTCAATCTGGGAGTACAGGAAGTCCTTGCTGTTCTTGTCTTCAGCCGAGTAGACGTTGCGCAGACCGAACTTTCCGATGCGCTTTATCTGCTCCAGCTCCGAGAGGCGGATGTCGAAGACGGTCTTGTCGTTGAGGAAGTAGCGCACGGTGTTGGGTTCCTGCGATTGTGCGGTGGCACTGAGTGTAGCCACAAGGCATACCAGTGCCAATAGTGTTTTTCTCATAGTATAATATTGTTGTTAGGTTTTGCAATGTTGTCAATAGAGCAACAGCAGTCCTGCGAACGCCGCATAGCATATCATTCGGATAGGACTGATGTTGATGAACTTCGTTCCCACGAAGGTGGCTGCGAACAGCAGCAGGCTGACGGCAAACTGCCAGATGCTCACTTCGGGCGACGAGAAGTTCTCGCTGTTGCACAGCAGCAGCGTGGCGGCAGCCAGCAGGCCCACTACCACGGGGCGCAGGGCGGCAAAGACCGACCGCACCACGGGCGCATCCATGTATTTCATGAACAGTTTGCTTATCAGTATCATCAGCACGAGCGATGGCAGCACCAGTGCAAAGGTGGCTGTGGCACTGCCCAGGATGGCTGTCAGCTCGCCGTAGCCTGCGTTCTTCACGGCGGCATAGCCGCAGTAGGTGGCCGAGTTGATGCCTATGGGCCCCGGAGTCATCTGCGAGATGGCTACGATATTGGTGAACTCAGCCGACGAAAGCCAGCTGTGACGGACCACTGTCTCGGTCTGTATGAGCGAGAGCATACCATATCCGCCTCCGAAACCGAAGATTCCGATCAGCAGAAACGTGTAGAACAGTTGTATGAATATCATGCCGTGTGGTCTTTGTCGGTGTTGTCAGTCTTGTCGGTGGGGCCTATTATCATGCTGTAGAGCAGTCCTGCGGCAGCTGCCGCAAGGATTATGTAGATGGGGTTGACCCCGAGCAACCATATAAGCAGTGCCGTGACGATGGGTATCCAGCAGTTGGCGAGGGTTATCTTGGCACTCTTCGCCATGTTGAAGGTGGGTACGGCAATCAGCGCAACCACTGCCGGGCGTATGCCTCGGAACATGGCAGCTATCCATCCCACGTCCATCAGGCGGTGGAAGAACAGTGCTATGAGCAGAATGATGATGAACGAAGGCAATGCGGTGCCCAGACTTGCCAGCAGTGCGGCGCGCGTCTTGCCCAGCTTGTAGCCGATGAAGGTGCTGATGTTTATCGCGAACACTCCCGGACAGCTCTGGGCGACGGCTAACAGGTCTACGAACAGATCGCTGTCGATCCACTTGTGCTTCCTGACCACTTCCTCTTCGATGATAGGTATCATGGCGTAGCCGCCTCCAAGGGTGAACAGTCCGATTCTGAAAAAGGTGGAAAACAACGTCAGCCCATCCCATGCCTCTCCTTTGGAAGGGGCTGCGGGGATGGGCTGACTGTCTGTTTTGGGTCGCATTGTCACGATGAATAATCTGTGAAGAGGTGGTTCTGTGGTTGCCGTAAGTGGCTTGCTGCGCTGCGGCGCGGTCTTAGCTGTGCTGCTCTATCCAGCGGCGTGCGTTGACGAAAGCCTCTATCCACGGTGTCACCTCGTCGCTGCTGCGCTGCTGCGGATACCATCCGTTCTGCCAAGGGAATATCGCGCGCTCCAAGTGAGGCATCATAGCGAGATGGCGTCCGTCGGCGGAGCACAGTCCGGCAATGTCGAAGCATGAACCGTTGGGGTTGCCGGGGTAGCCCGAATAGTTGTATTTAGCCACAACGTTGTAGGCTTCCTCGGGCTCGGTGAGGGCGAACTTGCCTTCTCCGTGAGCCACCCAGATGCCGAGCTTGCTGCCGCTGAGCGAGCCAAACATCACGCTGTTGTTCTCGGGTATGGCCAGCGAGAGGAAGCTGCTCTCGAACTTGTGCGAGTCGTTGTGGAGCATCTTGGCTCCCTTGGCACCTGTCAGCCCGAGCTCAATCATCAGCTGGCAGCCGTTGCAGATGCCCAGCGACAGTGTGTCCTCGCGCTGATAGAACTTGTCGAGGGCTTCTTTTGCCTTGGGATTGTATAGGAACGCGCCTGCCCAGCCCTTGGCCGAGCCGAGCACGTCGCTGTTGGAGAAGCCGCCGCAGAACACTATCATCGATATGTCTTCGAGCGTTTCGCGGCCCTCTATGAGGTCGGTCATCATCACGTCCTTCACCTCGAAGCCTGCCAGATAGAGCGAGTAGGCCATCTCGCGCTCGCCGTTGGTGCCCTTCTCGCGGATGATGGCGGCCTTGGGAGCCTTAGGATTGGTGGCTGGGGAGTGGTAAGTGCTGTTCTTGGTTATCTTCCTGGCATCAGGATTGAGTCCGTATTGCGACAGCTTGCCTGTGAACGACGGCTTGAACACCATCTCCACCGGTTGCTGCTTGTAGTTTTCGTAGCGTTCGCGGGCTTTGCCGCCCATGCTCTGCTTGCGGTCGAGCAGGTAGGAGGTGCGATACCACACGTCGCGCAGCTCGTCGATGTCGAACGTCAAGGTCTGTTCGTCTTTCTTTATCACCAGCTGTCGGCTGTTTGGAGTGGGGTAGCCTATCTTGGCAAAGCCCACGCCCTCGCTCTCGAGGAACTTCATCAGCTCGTGCTTGTGCTTGTCTGCCACCTGGATAATCACTCCGGGGTTCTCGGCAAAGAGCGTTTTCGTGATGTCGTCGCTCACCAGGTCGTGCAGGTTGACGTTGATGCCGCCCTTGGTATTGGCGAAAGCCATCTCCAGCAGGGTCGTTATCATGCCGCCTGCGCTTATGTCGTGGCCTGCCATCACCCATCCGCGCTTCACCAGTTCCTGAACTGCGTCGAAGCACGAGGTGAAGTATTCGGTGTAGAGTTGCTGCTTGTCGGCCCAGTCAGCGTAGGGAACGTCGCTGCCCACCTTGCCGAGCGACTGTGCCAGTGCGCTGCCGCCGAGGCGTGAGGGCTGGAACGAGAAGTCGATATGGTAGAGCGAGGAGTTCTTGTCGTTGACTATCACGGGCGATACGACGTGCTTTATGTCGCTCACTTCGGCTCCGGCACTCACGATGACGGTGCCCGGAGAGATGATTTTCTCGCCGCCGGGGTACTGTTGTGTGAGCGACAGCGAGTCTTTTCCTGTGGGAACGTTCACGCCGATGGCGCAGCAGAAGTCAGACAGGGCTTTCACTGCGGTGTAGAGGCGTGCGTCTTCGCCTTTCTGCGAGCGGCAGGGCCACATCCAGTTGGCCGACAGCGAGATGCTGTTGCGTCCGTCGGCCAGCGGTGCCCACACCAGATTGGTCAGTGCCTCGGCCACCGAGAGCACGCTGCCAGCCTCCGGCGAGGCCAGTCCGGCCTGCGGAGCGTGGCCTATGGAGGTAGCTATGCCGGCCTTGCCACGGTAGTCGAGAGCCACCACTCCGCAGTCGCTGAGCGGCAGTTGCAGCTCGCCCTGACACTGCTGGCGTGCTATCTTGCCCGTCACAGAGCGGTCAACCTTGTTCGTCAGCCAGTCTTTGCAGGCCACGGCTTCGAGCTGAAGCACTCTCTTGAGCAGCTTTTCAACAGCCTCCTGCGGCGTAGCGGCATCGAGCTTTGCCAGCTCGCTGCTTGCGCTGTCGTACTTCCTCTCTACCGTTTCGTCGCGCATGATGGTCTTGGGTGAGTGTCCGAACATCTGTGCCACGTCGAGGTCAAAGGGCTTCTTGCCGTCTTTCTGGCGGAAAGAGAAGTGTGCGTCGCCTGTGGTTTCGCCCACCACGTACAGCGGAGCACGCTCGCGCTCGGCTATTTTCCTTACGTGCTCGATGTGTTTCTCGTCGATGAGCAGTCCCATGCGCTCCTGACTCTCGTTGGCAATAATCTCCTTTGCCGACAGAGTCTTGTCGCCGATGGGCAGCGCGGCCATGTCTATCTCGCCGCCGCACTCCTCTACCAGCTCGGAAAGGCAGTTGAGGTGGCCTGCCGAGCCGTGGTCGTGGATCGAAACGACGGGGTTGTTGTCTTCTTCTACCAGTGCGCGAACGAGGTTATATGCCCTTTTCTGCATCTCGGGGTTGGCGCGCTGCACGGCGTTGAGCTCGATGCCGTTGCTGTAGCGGCCCGTGTCGACCGACGATACGGAACCTCCGCCGAGGCCGATGCGGTAGTTGTCGCCGCCCACTACAACCACCTTGTTGCCCTTCTGCGGCTCCTTCTTCAGGCAGTCGCGCTTCTTGCCGTAGCCCACGCCGCCGGCAAGCATGATAACCTTGTCGTAGGCGTATTTCTCTGGCGCGATTGGTGGTTGGTGATTGGTGTCGGGTGAGGTGGCTTCCTGATGCTCGAAGGTGAGCACCGAGCCGCATATCAGCGGCTGTCCGAACTTGTTGCCGAAGTCGCTGGCACCGTTCGATGCCTTGATAAGTATCTGTTCGGGAGTCTGGTAGAGCCATTTGCGCTCTTCCATGATGCTTTCCCAGTCGCGCTTGAGCGGCGACGGGCAGGCATCGAAATCGTCGTCGGCAGTGAGTCGCGGATAGGCAGTCATGTAGACGGCAGTTCCGGCGATGGGCCATGAGCCCGTTCCGCCGCCCATACGGTCGCGTATCTCGCCTCCCGTGCCTGTGGCGGCACCGTTGAACGGCTCCACGGTGGTCGGGAAGTTGTGGGTTTCGGCTTTCAGCGAGATAACGCTCTCTATGTCTTCTACGCGGAAGTAGTCGCTCGTACTCTGGTCTTTCGGGGCAAACTGCTCAACTATCGGACCCTGCGCAAAGGCTACATTATCCTTGTAGGCCGACAAAATCTTGCCCGGGTTCTCGGCTGTTGTCTTCTTGATCATGGCAAACAGCGAGCTCTCCATCTCCTTGCCGTCGATGATGAACTGCCCCGAGAATATCTTGTGGCGGCAGTGCTCGGAGTTGATTTGTGCGAAACCGAAGATTTCAGAGTCGGTGAGCGGACGTCCGTTTTGCTTTTCTATGTTGTGCAGATACTCTATTTCCTCAGCCGAGAGAGCCAGACCTTCCTGCTCGTTGTAGGCTTCGAGGTCGCTGACATACTGTATGGGTGCCGGCTCGATGTCGATGTGGAAGATGTTTTGGTCCAAACCGTCATACATACGTTGCAGCATGGTGTCGTGGTCGGCATCCTGCGAGCTCACGGGGAAGTACTCTTCGATGCGCGTGATGCCCCTGATGTTCATGTTCTGGGTTATTTCCACGGCATTGGTACTCCACGGAGTGACCATCTCGCGGCGCGGACCTACGAACCATCCCGTAAGCTCTTGGGCTTCGAGAAGGTCGGCATTGCCATACAGCCAGCTTAGTTCCTTGGTCTCTTCACTGGTGAGTTGCTGCTCGGTTTGTGTGGCAATGATGCTGCCGCTTGCTGTTTTGAAAAAGAGTATCATAATAATCCTGTTAACCTTATTATATAATAATGTGTATCTTAATATTCTATGTTGCCCCGCTTGCAGCCTTGCGACTTGGCGGTTTTTACCGCTACAAAGTTAGCAGATTATATCGAAAGGAGCAAAAAAGCTCCCATTTACTTGCTGTTGGTACTGGAAATCTTTGTGCAACGGATAGTGCAGGACCTCTGCACGAAGTGTGCAATCATCCTTTTCAGCGGGAACAAAGCGGCGAGATTTGCAAATCCCACCGAGCAATAGCTTACCCCTTTTGCGCAAATATCCATAAAATAAACAAAAAAAGTTCCCAAAATTTGCGAATATTGAAGAATGGTATTACATTTGAAGGCAAAAGTTTTAAAATCCTATGGATGCCGTAAACAATAAGGAGTAACATTATGCCAGAGATTAGTAAATTCTACGGAATCATCATCTATATGTATATTGATGACCACAACCCTCCGCACTTTCATGTGTGGTATGATGACTATGAGGCAGAAATAACGATTAAGGACGGCATCGTTACAGGTTCTCTGCCCCGTCGTGCTCTTCGGCTTGTTTATGAATGGCTCGACCTTCACCGCGACGAACTGATGGAGAACTGGGAACGACTGACGAACAGCGAAGCCGCAAAGAAAATAGAACCACTTCGATAAGCGAGAGCAGAGAAAACTTGATTTCTATGCCGAGCGAAGAAGTGGTCGAACAAAGTTCAACCATTAAAGTAATAAGGAGGACAAGAGTATGATGACAAAAAATCCATTGCTCAAAGTTGTTGCAGCTGAGTATGTGAGCAACTATACCTTGCGCCTTACGTTCAGTACAGGTGAAGTGCGTTTGGTGGACTTTACTCCACTGATGCAGAAGGGCATCTGCCGTAAGTTGCAAGACCTTGACTATTTCAAGTCGTTCCGTCTCGACCCCTTCACAGTAGACTGGAACAATGAAATCGGTTTCGCTCCAAGATTTTTGTATGAAAGAGGGATTGTTGCATAATAACAACGATATTCTTATTTTGCCAGTGGAATAATATTTATTAGGTGACGAACCTGAAAAAACCATAACATATACAGTAACCCCACAACCCGCAATGCCTATGAAATAGCAATGAACCGTAAGACATATTGAAATTGAAGCGTTAGCTTTATTCTTGCTTTCAGAAATTTCGCCAAAATTAAAAAAGCACACAGGAGTAACAGCCTAATGCTCACGTAAAAAAATTATGCTCCTATTCTGCAGCCAATTCACTAATCATAGAAGGCTTAATACCTTCAAACATAATCCTTACGCTATTTGCTTTGTATTTTATGACTCTGATATTCTTTAACTGGCGGCTATTGAACTCGTACCATGCAACAGGTGCTTGTTTGTTATCTACAAGAACAATCTTTATGCCTTCGCGAATATCGCAAGGGAGAATCGTCAATTCTCCAGATATATTACAATTAACAGTTCTTTGATTCATACCAATTTGTGAATTATTGTACTTTTATATCCTTGAACTTCCAACCCTTCTTGTATGGTTCTGCTATGAGAAACGATTTGGCCTTTTGGGGTATGGAAGGAAATATCAGTGCAAATTTCAAGATTTCACCTGACTTTTCAAATGTTGACATGGATGGAGCTATTGCAACGTTTTCTGCCCTTATAAATGCAAGTTTGTTAGTACCCGAAGCCTTGATATACGTTCCTCTTTCCACGTTAAACCAGTTAAAGACTGTATTTGTAAATTCAAATTCCACTCTCGTCTCTGTTGATGACAAGGCAATTCTGCTAATTCTCAATCCATCCGAGATACTGTAAGGTGTTGGATAGAATCTACATTGGGGATAATCTATTACTTTATCATAACGAGCATAATCGATATTATCAAATGGGTGAGCCATCGCATATAACCGCGCTCTATTCGACTCTTCTAACAAACGTGCTTTTCTCTGGACTTCTGCTTTGTATGCTTCCAACTCTGCTTTAGTACCAAGTTTACCTCCTATTATCTTCCCATCACTATTTGCAATAGGAATGAAGCAATATGGATGATCAGCTATCCAATCCATTTTTTCTTGCTGACTCATGTCAGACCGTTGCCGTATACTTTGCACAGCCGCTCGATATTCATTAGCAGTTCTTATACGTGCCATCAATTCTGGGTCATTCGCTATTTCGCCTTGTTTACGAATAGCATAATTTCTTGCGTCATATGGTCCAAATCCTCTCATTGATTCATAGCTTTGCTCTATCTCCTTCTTATACTTATCAAACCAAAGCAGAGTCTCTTTATCGTTGTAAAGTTTACCACCATATTCAGCAAGCAATAATTGCAGTTTGCTATATTGCTCGGTTGCTTCGTAACTAGCTCTTTCAAGCTTTTCTATCGACTGCTGGAGAATCGTGTTGTCTTCCTGTATGGGCTTATATAGCTGTGTGCCCTTAAAGACATACGGCTGAAACTGTGCGTAAGCACACGTTGTAACCATTGATAGTAGTAAAAATGCCTTTCTCATAATTAATATGTTGTTAATAATACCTTCATATAGAGCAGCACTAACTTTGGGCATAAGAAAAGCGCAGCTCCGCCATATGTTCTCTCAGGCTTGCGACAGCCCCTTGTACCCTATGGAGAAAACTGCGCTATAAACGCATACTCCTTGGGTTCAAGGTTTGCTCGTTAATTCTTTCCGAGGTCGCAATTCGAGAGAACAATTGAGCAATATGTCTTGCACTCTTTGTAGAGTGCAGGTGCAAAATTACAAAATTTCTGCCAATCAGAGGCGAAAAGAGGCGAAAAGAGACAAAAAATGAAATTTCCGTGCATTTCATGGACGAAATGATACGCGAATGAGGATTTTTCTTTATTTTGGGGAACGCAAACGTGAGATGTGGAGCGGTTGGGAGCGACGGGAAGCCCGCAAGGATGAAACAGAAAGAATATCGCTCGCAGGAAGCCCGAAAATGCCAGACCGAGCGCGGGACGATTCGCTGAAGCCCGAAAGAGAGAGATTGGGACTTGGTAAAGGCAAGGTTTACAGCAACGATGATAGCGTGAAGATATACACCTACAAGTGGGAGCCTGCGCAACCGGCAGGCATAGAAAACATCAGCATCAGCCACAATGCCGACAACTGCTACTCTATAGACGGGCGCAAGCTGAGCGGCAAGCCCGCGCAGAAAGGCATCTACATCGTGAACGGACGGAAGGTGGCCGTGAAGTAAGCACCTTACTTGAGATAATCACCTCCCCCACGGTGGGAAATCGCACGCTCCCTGCAACGGCCCGGATTGCAGGGAGCGTGTTTGTTTTGCCTGAATGTAGGACCGGGCGGAGAGTATATTCGTTAAAAAAGAATAAACAAAATAAACAAACCACGGGTTTAGCGGTCTAAACAATAACTTTGCAACATCATTTATGAACACAAAAAGCATTTTAAAGCCATGAAAACAAACACTATCGTGATAGCTATGGTGGGGGCCGCAGTGCTCACCACCAGTTGTGCAAGCAAGAAAGAGCTGGAGAACTGCCAGCTCGAGAACAAGCAACTCACCACCGACTACCAGCAGTCGAAGGAGCAGCTGGCTGCCTCGCAGGCCCGCGTGACCAGCTTGGAAGAGCAGCTCAACGACCAGAAACGCGCCTACGCAAAGCTTCAGAACTCGCTCGACAAGAGCCTTACCAATGCTTCGCAGAACAATGTGAGCATCGAGAAGCTCGTCGACCAGATTAACGAGTCGAACCAATATATCCGCCATCTGGTGGAGGTGAAGAGCAAGAGCGACTCGCTGAACATGGTGCTGACCAACAACCTGACGCGTTCGCTCTCGAAGGAGGAGCTCAAGGAGGTCGACGTGCAGGTGCTCAAGGGCGTGGTCTACATCTCGCTGGCCGACAATATGCTCTACAAGAGCGGCTCATACGAGATCAACGACCGTGCGCAGGAGACTCTGTCGAAGATTGCAAAGATTATAACCGACTACAAAGACTATGATGTGCTGATCGAGGGAAACACCGACAACGTGCCCATCTCGCGCGAGAACATCCGCAACAACTGGGACCTGTCGTGTCTGCGCGCCTCGAGCGTGGTGCAGGAGCTGCAGAACCGCTACGGCGTAGACCCCAAGCGACTCACTGCCGGAGGCCGTGGCGAGTATAATCCGCTGGCTCCCAACTCCACTGAGGTGGGCAAGCAGCGCAACCGTCGCACGCAGATCATCATCACTCCGAAGCTCGACCAGTTCATGGATCTTATCGACAAGGCTCCGGAAGAGTAACCGCAAGAGCCATCCCCAAGCCCCCCTCAATCCCCCCAAAGGGGGGAGGAAGGGTTGTAGGGCTTATAGGGCTTATAAGTCTCATGGGACTTATAAGCCCTATAAGCTTTATGGGAGAGCCTTTCGGGTCCCCTCCCTCGGGGAGGGGACGGGGATGGGTTGGTAATATTGCCCATATTGGTAGCCCCCCACAATCCCCCCGAAGGGGGGAAGGCTT
The DNA here is from genome assembly GCA_900318625.1 of uncultured Prevotella sp. Classification (GTDB taxonomy): domain Bacteria; phylum Bacteroidota; class Bacteroidia; order Bacteroidales; family Bacteroidaceae; genus Prevotella. Next base: position 26,787 of record ONLG01000017.1, on the reverse strand, counting down.
ATATGGCTAATATGTCTTATGGGAAATATAAGGACTTATAGCCTTTATGGAGAGCCTTACGGCTCCCCTCCCTTGGGGAGGGGCGGGGGTGGGTCAGTAATATGGCCCATATTGGTCGGTAATATGGCCCATATTGGTCAGTAATATGGCCCATATTACTTTCTTGAAAGCACACTGTCATCCCAATAGTAGGTTTGTTCGGCAAAAAAAGAAAATGCTTTTCTTTGTTTTGCTCTCACTTAACCGTATCTTTGCACACGGAAACAACACAACATAAGATGAAGATTGAAAAGCAGATAACAGGCAGCGTGATAGCTGCCGTGGAAGAGTTGTACGGTCAGAAAGTGACCGAACAGGTGGTGGCATTGCAGAAGACGCGCAGCGATTTCGAGGGAAACCTGACGCTGGTGGTGTTCCCCCTGCTGAAGATTTCGCGCCAGAAACCCGAGCAGACAGCCGAGGCTATCGGCAACTACCTGCTGGAGCACTGCCCAGTGGTGGCTCGATACAACGTGGTGAAGGGCTTCCTCAACCTCGAGGTGGCTGCTTCGGCATGGCTCGAGCTGCTCAAGGAAATAGACGCCGACCCACAGTGGGGCTACAAGAAAGCCACTGAGGACGCGCCGTTAGTGATGATTGAATACTCTTCGCCCAACACCAACAAACCGCTTCACCTGGGACACGTGCGCAACAACCTGCTTGGCTGGTCGCTGGCACAAATCATGCAGGCCAACGGAAACCGCGTGGTGAAGACCAATATAGTGAACGACAGGGGCATACACATCTGCAAGTCGATGCTGGCCTGGAAGCTGTGGGGCAACGGCGAGACACCCCAGAGCAGCGGAAAGAAGGGCGACCACCTCATTGGCGACTACTACGTGGCCTTCGACAAGCACTACCGCGAGCAGGTGAAAGAGCTCAAGGCCAAGCTCATGGCTGAGGGAGTGGACGAAGAACAGGCCGAGCAGAGAGCCAAGAACGAGGCTCCGCTCATCGTTGAAGCCCACGAGATGCTGGTGCGCTGGGAGCAGGGCGACAGCGAGGTGCGCGCTCTCTGGAAGATGATGAACGACTGGGTGTATGCCGGTTTCGACGAGACATACAAGGCTCTGGGCGTCAGCTTCGACAAGATATACTACGAGTCGCAGACCTATCTCGAAGGAAAGAAGAAGGTGGAAGAGGGTCTTGAGAAGGGACTGTTCTTCCGCAAGGACGACGGCAGCGTGTGGGCCGACCTCTCAAACGACGGCCTCGACCAGAAGCTTCTGCTGCGCAGCGACGGCACGAGCGTGTATATGACGCAGGACATCGGCACCGCACAGATGCGCTTCAGAGACTATCCTATCGACAAGATGATATATGTCGTGGGCAACGAGCAGAACTATCACTTCCAGGTGCTCTCGCTGCTGCTCGACCGTCTGGGCTTCCGCTGGGGCAAGGAGCTGGTCCACTTCAGCTACGGAATGGTGGAGCTGCCCAACGGAAAGATGAAGTCGCGCGAGGGAACGGTGGTCGATGCCGACGACCTGGTGGCTCAGATGATTGAGGACGCACGCCAGATGAGCGAGGACAAGGTGAACAAGCTCGAGGGCATCACGCCCGAGGAGCGCAACGAGATAGCCCGCATCGTGGGATTGGGTGCCCTGAAATACTTTATTCTGAAGGTAGACGCGCGCAAGAATATGCTCTTCAACCCCGAGGAAAGCATCGACTTCAACGGCAACACGGGCCCCTTCATCCAGTACACTCATGCCCGCATACGCTCCATACTGCGCAAGGCTGCCGGGGCAGAAGCCACGCTCACCACTCTCCACTCTCCACTTTCCACTCTTCAGTCGCCCCTCAACGCCACCGAGGTGGCTCTCGTGCAGAAGCTCAGCGAGTTCCCGCAGGTGGTGCGACAGGCCGGCAAGGACTACTCGCCCAGCGGAATAGCCAACTACTGCTACGAGCTGACAAAGCAGTTCAACCAGTTCTATCACGACTACAGCATCCTCGGTGCCGACACCGAAGAGCAGAAAGCCTTCCGACTGCTGCTTGCCGCCAACGTGGCAAAGACCATACGCAACGGCATGGCACTGCTCGGCATTGAGGTGCCGGAGAGGATGTAGCAGACGGCAGTGGGCTTTCGGAGATGCGCCGACAAAGCGACTTCTACATATTTTCTAATCTAAAACATCTTAACTTATGAAGAAACTCAGTATGATAATGGCCTTCATGCTCACTGTCTTGGTGGCATCGGCCCAGTCATTGACAGGCTCATGGGTGACAGATCTCGGCGACAGCGACAAGGAACCGATGCTCTGCACCATCACCTACAATGCCGACAACTCGCTCGCGCTGAACATCCAGAGCGACATCAACGACCCCGACATGGGCGTGATAACCCTCGCCATAACGGTGAAAGGCATCTACAAGCAGAAAGGGAAGACCCTCACGCTCAAGTTCGACAAGAACAGTCTCGACCTGCAGATAGCCAAGATGAACCTCAAACCCGAGGTTCAGGCTACTCTCGATGCCAATCCTGCAATGAAATTCCAGATTATGGATCTTCTCGCAAAAGGCTTGAAGGACGGCAAGGAGTCTATGATAAGCGACTTCCCACTCAATGGCGACACCACCATCAAGGAACTCACGGCGAAGCATCTGGTGCTCGTGGAGGAAGGCGACACCGTCATCTTCACCCGGAAGTAGTCTCGTAGCAGAACCTGAAAGACCGTTTACTACCATGAAAACGCTGAGATTGCTTCTGCCCTTGCTGGCAGTGATGATGCTTGCAGGCTGTATGGGCTGTGGCTCCGAGGAGCGCATGGCCGCCGCTGGCAAGCTGGATGCCAAGTGCCCGATAAAGGTTGGCGACAGCCTCTCGCTCGTGGGAGCGCACTTCTCGCCCACCTACGCGATGGTTTTCGACTTCGAGGGCACCACCAACCTGCCCGAAGAGCCGTCGATGGCGCAGACACGCGCTTTCGTGCAGGCCATAAGGACGGTGCCGGAGATTGATTCGCTGCTCGCGTTCGTAAGGCAGAACCCGTCGGGGCTGCACTTCAACATCAACGACGGCATGGTGGACGAGGTCGACACGACACTCGTGGCCGAGAGCGACACCATGAAAGCCGAGAAGCGGGCTGTCTACATGAGCCTCACGAGAGAGCAATTTGAAAAGATTTACCCCTGACCGTTGCCTCCGAGGGGCAATTGCAGGGGAACAAAAGTAAAGCCGTTAGCTGCATGACGTTGAATAGACGCGTCGTAGCTAACGGCTTTTTCTATGTCTGTGGTGCTGTGGAGGCACCCTCGTCTGTGCGCGTGGCGGGTTGCCGAAAGTCGTGCAACCGTGAGCCTTGGAGCATCAGATAACCTCGATGCCCTGCTGCTTGCAAAGCTCCAGACTCATTTCCTTGAGCTTGAACTTCTGTATCTTACCCGAGCCCGTCAGTGGGAACTCGTCGATGAAGAACACGTACTTGGGTATCTTGTAGCGGGCAATCTTGCCTCGGCAGAAGTCCTGCACCTCCTCTGGCTCCATCTTCACGCCCGGTTGCAGGATGATGAACGCACCCACAGCCTCGCCGTACTTCTTCGAGGGCACGGCAGCCACCTGCACGTCCTTGATGCCCGGCATATGGTAGAGGAACTCCTCAATCTCACGCGGATAGATGTTCTCTCCGCCACGGATAATCATGTCCTTGATGCGGCCTGTGATGCGGTAGAAACCATTCTCGTCCTTTATGCCAAGGTCGCCAGAGTGGAGAAATCCGTTCTTGTCTATCACCTCAGCGGTGGCTTGCGGGTTCTTGTAGTAGCCTTTCATCACGTTGAAGCCACGGCAGCACATCTCTCCCTGAACGCCAACAGGACATTCCTCGCCCGTTTCGGGGTCGAGCACCTTGACCTCCACAAACGGATAGTCGCGTCCCACGGTGGTGCAACGCTGTTCGAAGGTGTCGTTGAGGCAAGTTTGTGTCATTCCCGGCGACGACTCGGTGAGTCCGTAGACCGATGTGATGGTGAGGAACATCTTTTCCGAGGCGCGTTTCATCAGTTCCACGGGGCAGAGACTGCCAGCCATGATGCCCGTGCGCAGGCAAGTGAGGTCGAACATATCGAACATGGGGTGGTCGAGCTCTGCTATGAACATCGTCGGGACACCATAGACGGCGGTGCAGCGTTCTTTATGTATGGAGGCGAGTACCACTAATGGGTCGAACTTCTCAACCATCACCTCCGTGCAGCCGTGGGTGAGGCAGTTCATCGTTGCCAGCACCACGCCGAAGCAGTGGAACAGTGGCACGCAGACGCAGAGCTTGTCGTCCTGGGTGAAGCCCATGTTTTCGCCGGTGAAGTAACCGTCGTTGGTAATGTTGAAGTGGGTGAGCATTACTCCCTTGGGGAAGCCCGTAGTGCCGGATGTATATTGCATATTGCACACATCGTGGCAGCTCACCTTGCTCTTGACCTCATCCAGGGTCTCGTCTTCGATGTTTTGACCAAGGAGCAACAGCTCGGCGGTGTTGTACATTCCGCGATATTTCTCCATGCCAATGAAGACCACGTTCTTCATGTGTGGGAAGCGTTCGCTGTTGAGATGGCCGCGCTCAGAGGTGCGCAGCTCGGGCAGCATCTCGTATGTCATATCCACGTAGTTGCAGTCCCATGTGCCGTCGGTGATGCAGAGCGTGTGCATATCTGAGTCTTTGCAGAGATATTCCAGCTCGTTCTGCTTGTAGTTGGTGTTTACTGTTACCAGCACGGCACCAATCTTGGCAGTGGCATAGAGGAACGTGAGCCAGTCGGGAACGTTGGTGGCCCAGATACCTACGTTGCTGCCTTTCTCCACACCGATGGCAAGCAGTCCTTTGGCAAGGTTGTCAACGCGTTCGTTGAACTGTTTCCACGTGAAGCGCAGGTTTCGGTCCGAATAGACGATGTATTCCCTGTCGGGAGTGGTCTCTGCCCAGTGCTCCAACCATTGGCCAAGCGTGCGCTCTGAGAGCGTATAGCCTTCGCTTCCAGTCTCGGCAGGGTAGCGGCGGCGCGTCTGAGGCTCACCATTGCCTGTAGATGTGGCGTTGGTTATAATTGCTTTGTTATTGTTGTTCATGTTGCTACTTTTGTTTTCTTGAAGAAAATACTCCTGAACCATCTCCCCACATCAGCAATATGTGCCCCCCCCTCCCTTGGGGAAAGGCTACGGGTTCTTGCTCATGCAAGCGAACAAAGTTCGAGCGGGCGAGCCTTGCTCGGGTAATCGACGAAGTCGCTTCGCTTGTCGAAGAATGGGGTAGGGGGTGGGTTGCGGGTGGATACTTAGAATGGTATATATACCACGGCAAGAATCTTTGCCTGCTTGCCGGCGGCTCCGTGTAGGTGGTGCTTGACGATGGAGTCGTAGTAGATGCTGTCTCCCGGGTTCAGTGTGTATTTCTCTTTGCCGTAATCCAGCTCCACCTGTCCTTCCATGACGTAGATAAACTCTTCGCCTTCGTGGGCTGACAGCTGATAGTTGGTGTCGCCGTTGGGGTTGATGTCTATGATGAACGGCTCCATGTGGCGACCGGCTTTCTGGCCGGCAAGCGAATGATACTCCATGTGCTTGCGCGCGTCATCGCTTCCGTTGGAGAAACTTATGCTGCCTTCAGACGACTGTGCGCGGCAGACAACTGGTCCAAGCTCCTCGCTGTCGTCGAGGAACGTGCCTAAGCGGACACCAAGGGCGCGTGCCACCTTGATCAGCGGTCCTAATGACGGGAGATGTTGGTCTTCTTCGATGGAACGTATCTGCTCGAGTGACAAACCGCTGCGCTCAGATACCTCTTCGCGTGTCATGTTTTTCGACTCGCGAAGGCTCATAATCTTTGCCCCTACAGCTGGGCTACTAACATTAGACATGATTTCTTTCGGTTTTTTGTTGCGATTTGGCTGCAAAAGTACATAAAAATATCAAATTGTCAGACTTTAAACGTGAAAGATGAGCATTTTTATACATTTTAAATATAATATTTGCTAAATTTGCAGCATGGAGAACACACAAGAGAAACGTCCTGCTCTGGTTGACGTGAGCGTGCTTCTGCTCTTCTTCAACCGTGCCGACACCTTTCAGCAGGTATTCCAGGCAGTCAGGGAAGCGCGCCCCGCACGCCTGTTCCTCTATCAGGACGGGCCGCGTTCAGAGGCCGACATGGCTGGCATAGAGGCGTGCCGGAGCATTGCCGAGCAGGTGGACTGGCAGTGCGAGGTGCACCGCAAGTACCAGCAACGCAACTACGGTTGCGACCCCTCGGAGTATATTGCCCAGAAGTGGGCTTTCTCGCTAAGCGACAAATGTATCGTCCTGGAAGACGATGACGTGCCGTCGCAGTCGTTCTTCACCTTCTGCAAGGAACTGCTCGACCGCTACGAGCACGACAGCCGCATAGCCATGATTGCCGGGTTCAATGCCGAGGAGGTGACGCCCGGCGTGCCCGACGACTACTTCTTCACCTCTACGTTCTCCATCTGGGGCTGGGCTTCCTGGCGCAGGGTGGTCGACCAGTGGGACGAGAATTACTCTTTCCTCGACGACGACTACAATCGCGGTCAGCTCGAATCGGTCATACGCACACGCCGCTACCGCCGCGACATAATCCCGATGTGCCGTGACCATCGCGCCGCGGGCAAGGCTTTCTACGAGAGTATCTTCTGGACAGCCATGCTGCTGGGCAACCAGCTGGCGGTGATGCCTACTCGCAACCTCGTGAACAACGTGGGAGCCACGACCAACTCAACCCACTATTCTGCCTTGCGGACAATGCCGCGCCGCCTGCAACGTATCTTCACAATGAAGCGCTTCGAGCTTTCGTTCCCCATGAAACATCCGAAATATGTCATCGAAAACATGGACTACAAGGAACGGCTCTACCGCATCCATGCCTGGCGACACCCCTGGATAAAGCTCAAACGCTCTGCAGAGGAGCTGCTGCTCAACCTGCGCTACGGCAACTTCAGCCACATATCGAAGGCCGTCGCCAAGCGTGTGGCAAGGCTCACAGGCTCGCACCGCCACGGATGAACAGCCGGTCAGCGGCGCGTCCTTAAAAAAATCAAAAACTTGTTACACTACTATAAGAAGTTTCCTGGGGTCATATTTTTGTGCTAATTTTGCCGCCAATTAGGACAAAAATAACTCCAATAGGTATGAATTTCTTGAAAACAACTATCCTTTTTGCAGCTTTATTCAGTATATCCGTTGCCGCAACAGCCGACAACAAACACCTCCCCACCGAAAAGAACGAGTCGCTCTCAGCCACTCTCGACGAGATAGAAAGCATTGCCGAGGGCATCGACATCGTGGAAATGGCAAAGAACTACATCGGTTGCCGCTATGTCCACGGAGCCGCAGGGCCCAGCAAGTTCGACTGTTCGGGCTTCACCTCTTATATATATAATAAGGTGTCGATGAAGATTGCCCGCACTCCCGGCGGACAATATCAGCTCGGCCAGGCCGTCAGCCGCGAAGACCTGCGTGCCGGCGACCTCGTCTTCTTCCGTCCGCGTTCTGGAAATCGCGTGGGACACGTGGGCATCGTCACCGAAGCCGACGGACAAGGCAACTTCAAGTTTATCCACGCCAGCATCAAGGGCGTGAAGATAACCAACTTCGAGGGCACCAACTACTACACCGCACGCTATATCGGTGCGCGCCGCCTGCTCTAACACCCACCTTCTGCCCCTCGCCAGCGAGGGGCTTGTGGGGCTTTATGGCTTGGTCTTATAAGTCTTATGGGGCTTATAAGTCTTATAGGTCTTATAAGTCTTATAGGACTTGTAAGGTCATGTAGGGCTTGCTGAATGTGGGAATGTAGCTTCTGAAATGATTAAAAATAGTTAATAAAATATAAAACATTGCTTCCGCAGGCTCCTTCGGAGGCTTATCACCATATTAAATACCTACCTTTGCAGTCCGATTATTATTGGGGGAAGGCTTAGAGCCCCCAGCCCGGGAGTGTTAATAGTGCTGCATTGGCCATGCACCACGGTTAGTGAATCGCCCGTGCAAAGTTCAAGAGCCTGAAGCGAGAAGTTTCAGGTGTGCGTTCTTGAGCGTCAGCCCGAGTCGCACAAGCAAAAGAAATGTTTTTTAGTAGTAATTTTTAATTTAACAAATGGACACTTTAAGTTACAAGACTATTTCCGCCAACAAGGAGACAGCCAAGAAAGAGTGGGTAGTAGTAGATGCTACCGACCAGGTTGTGGGCCGTCTGGCCTCGAAAGTGGCAAAGCTCATCCGCGGAAAGTACAAGCCAAACTTCACTCCCCACGTAGATTGTGGAGACAACGTTATCATCATCAATGCCAAGAAAGCTTATTTCACTGGCAAGAAGGAGACCGACAAGGTCTACACCCGCTACACTGGTTATCCCGGCGGTCAGCGTTTCAACACCCCCGCAGAGCTGCGCAAGCATCCCTACGGCATGGAGCGCATCATCCGTCATGCAGTGAGAGGTATGCTGCCGAAGGGTTCTCTCGGTCGCCAGCTGCTCGGCAATCTCTACATTTACGACGGCACCGAGCACAAGCACGAGGCTCAGAAGCCCAAGGCAATTGATATTAACCAGTACAAATAAGACTAAGAGATGGAACAGATACACGCAATTGGACGCCGCAAGAGCTCTGTAGCTCGTGTTTACCTCACAGAGGGAACCGGTAAGATTGTTATAAATAAGGTGGAACTGGAGAAATACTTCCCATCTGCAATCCTTCAGTATGTTATCAAGCAGCCCCTTCAGCTGCTCGAGGCAGAAGGCAAGTACGACATCAAGGCTACTCTCAACGGTGGCGGCTTCACAGGCCAGAGCCAGGCTATGCGCCTTGCCATTGCCCGCGCACTCGTTAAGATTGATGCCGAGGACAAGAAGGCTCTCAAGGCACAGGGCTTCCTCACTCGCGATGCACGTGAGGTTGAGCGTAAGAAGCCGGGACAGCCGAAGGCACGTCGTCACTTCCAGTTCAGCAAGCGTTAATATCGGGACGATGGCTGGCCGCATGATGATGTGGACCGAGCCGTCTCTTCACGACGCAAACTGAGTTTAGCATCTAAACCGGTGGGACTCCCCGATGTGTGGGGCTACCCTCTCGGTTGGTTCTAAATGACAAAATAGAATTAAAAAAGAAAGTAAACAACCAATTAAAAGAAACAAACAACAATGTCAAGAACTAATTTTGACCAGCTTCTGGAGGCCGGATGTCACTTTGGCCACCTCCGTCGTAAATGGAATCCCGCTATGGCTCCTTACATCTTCATGGAGCGCAACGGTATCCATATCATCGATCTGCACAAGACCGTAGCCAAGATTGACGAGGCTGCCGATGCTCTCAAGCAGATTGCCAAGTCAGGAAAGAAGATACTGTTCGTCGCTACTAAAAAACAAGCCAAGGAGATAGTAGCCGAGAAAGCTACATCGGTTAACATGCCTTACGTTATCGAGCGTTGGCCAGGCGGTATGCTTACCAACTTCCCGACTATCCGCAAGGCCGTTAAAAAAATGGCGAACATCGACAAACTGATGGAAGACGGAACATTCTCTAACCTCTCGAAGCGCGAGTTGTTGCAGATTACACGTCAGCGCGCAAAGCTCGAGAAGAACCTCGGCTCTATCGCTGACCTCACCCGTCTGCCTTCGGCTCTGTTTGTTGTCGACGTGATGAAGGAGCACATTGCCATCAAAGAGGCCAACCGCCTGGGCATCCCCGTGTTCGCTATCGTTGATACAAACTCTGACCCGAGAAACATCGACTTCGTTATTCCTGCCAACGACGATGCCAAGGACTCTGTCGACGTTATCATGACTGCCTGCTGCAATGCCATCGCTGAGGGTCTGCAGGAGCGCAAGGCTGAGAAGGCCGACGAGAAGGCTGCTGCCGAGCAGGCTGAGGAGGCCGGCGACGCTAAGCCAAGACGTGCACGCAAGGCTGCCCGCAAGGACGAACCCAAGGCTGAGCAGCCCGCACAGGAGGCTCCCGCTGCCGAGGAAGCTCCCGCAGCCGAGTAATCAGGAACGACGAGAACAATAACAAACCAATCATTTCTAAATTAGTATTCGATTATGGCTATTTCAATAGACGATATCAAGAAGCTTCGTGCCATGACCGGTGCCGGTCTGGCCGACGTGAAGAAGGCTCTTACCGAGGCCGAGGGCGACTTCGACAAGGCCAAGGAGCTGCTTCGCGAGCGTGGTCTGGCCATCGCTGCAAAGCGTTCGGACCGCGAGACCTCTAACGGCTGTGTGCTGGCAAAGTGCGACAACGGCTTTGCTGCCATCCTCGCACTCAAGTGTGAAACCGACTTCGTGGCCAATGGTGTCGACTTCATCGCACTGACACAGCAGATCCTCGATGCTGCCGTGGCTGCAAAGGTGAAGACTCTCGACGAGGTGAAGGAACTGGTGCTGGCCGACGGACAGAAGGCTCAGGACGCAGTGACACAGCGCTCGGGCATCACTGGCGAGAAGATGGAGCTCGATGGTTACAATGTGCTCGAAGGCGAGAACATTGAAATCTACGACCACATGGGCAAGCACACTCTCTGCACTATGGTTCAGACCAACAAGCCCGCTGCCGAGATCGGCCACAAGGTTGCCATGCAGGTGGCTGCCATGAAGCCCGTGGCTCTGAACGCTGAGAGCGTACCGCAGGAAATACTCGACTCCGAGTACAAGACTGCCGTTGAGAAAACCAAGCTCGAGCAGTGCCAGAAGGCTGTTGAGTCCGCTCTGAAGAAGGCCGGCTACAACCTCTACATCGCTGAGAACGAGGAGCACCTTGCCGAAGGTATCGCCAAGGGCAACATCACAGAGGCTCAGGCCGACGACATCCGCCGCATCAAGGTGGAGGTTGCCGAGGAGAAGGCTAAGAACCTGCCTGCTCAGATGGTAGAGAATATTGCCAAGGGACGCGTAAGCAAGTTCCTCAAGGAGAACTGCCTCGTAGACCAGGAGTTCCAGTTCGGCGACGGCGACAAGGCCAGCGTATCGCAGTGGCTGAAGAAGCAGGATGCCGAGCTCGCTATCTGCGACTTCAAGCGCTTCACTCTCGCAGCTGAGTAACCCCTCGCTGCCGAGCTAACAGGCAAACAATAACCAAAAGGCACTGACCTCGCAAGAAGTCAGTGCCTTTTTTGTATAGTAGTGTTTATTTCCCATATTTCCCATAACTCCCATAGGATTTACCACCCATGCTCCGTCCGCCAGTTCCGCCTGGCCTGCGACATTTGTTCCTTTATCCCACCGTGCGCAAGAAACTCCGTCTTATACTTCTCTATCAGCCTATGCAATAGGTAGTCGGTTTGATGGATAAGCACCAGTGCAACGTTGGCCAGCGTTATGTCGTCTCGCAATTCGCAGACGCGCAGGTAGTCGGCAGGCTTGCTATGCTCCTTGCACCACGCTCTGGCATTGAGGCATTGCTGGCTGCTGGCGTTCCAAATCTTGTTGCCATGATTGCGCAGATAGTCCTCATAGTCCTCTTGCAGCTCTTTCAGGCTCGCCTTTGCCACGTTCACGAGCTTGATACACGCCTCCATAGATGTAGTGCCAGTTTCGTTGCCCTCGGCAATGTTCTGCTTGCCTGAGCGTGCAGCCTGTTTCATCTGGTCTACGGTGCGGTCGCCAATCTTCGGAAGGTAGTGCTCTATAAAGTAGAACGTTATGTCATAGATGCACTCCGACTTCTGAAACGCTATCAGACGTTTGTAGTCGCCCTTGGGAGCGAGAAAGCTGTTGTTGTCTGCTGGCATAGTGGGAATAATGTGAGTTATGGGAGTAATGTGAATTATACTAAGTGGCGAAGCAATAGGCTACAAATGTACAAAAAGAATTTGTACGGGGCAGCTGCCACACCCCATTTTTTCACTAACCACCTTCATTCAACCTTCATTCTCCCTCGATTCCCCCCTCGTTCCTCATCAATTCCCATATCTCTCATAATTCTAATTTCTCCCATACCTCCCATAGTTCCCATCAACTACAGAATAATAAGCTGGCGGAACTAAATCCGCACCGGTTTAGTTCCGCCAACAATTAGAGTTGCAACTGGCACAAGCCTTATTTCGCCTTTACCACCCCCGAAGGCACAGGCATAGACGTGGTGAAGAATTCTGCGACCACTAATGCTCCGCTGTTCAACCTCCAGGGTATGCGCGTGGGCAGCGACTACCGTGGAATAGCAATACAGAACGGCAAGAAGTTCGTCAGATAATAGTCCTCCCGACCCTCCTTATATCTCCATAAAAAGGGGGTGCCCGTAGCAATATGGACACCTCTTTTGGCTTTTTTCTCGCGCTAAATGCCTACTTTTGCAGATGGAAGGGCTGCGCGAGAGCCCAGAAAATAGAAATTAAACACAGTGGAGGAAAAGGCAATATGAAGATCTTTGCAATAGGCATGAACTATGCCGAGCACAATAAAGAGCTGAGAAATGCGTTACATATAATGGAGCAATATGAGCGCAAAACCGTTGAGCCAGTGATATTTACCAAGGCCGACTCGGCCCTGCTCAAGGACGGCAAGCCCTTCTTTGTGCCCGACTTCATGGGTCGCATAGACTATGAGACGGAGCTTGTGGTGCGCATTTGCAGGCTCGGCAAGGCCATCCCGGCACGCTTCGCCCACCGCTACTATGATGCCGTGACCGTCGGTATAGACTTTACGGCGCGCGACGTGCAGCGCAAGGCTAAGGAGCTGGGTCGTCCGTGGACTATCGCCAAGGGTTTCGATGGCTCAGCAGTGATAGGCCAGTGGGTCATGCTCGACGACCAAGAAGCCGCTGCCAAGGAACAAGGAGCCGCTGCCAAGGAGCAAGGAGCCGCTGCCAAGGTGCAAGAGAACGCTGCGGCAATAGCCAAAAGCGACATCCAAAACCTCAATTTCCGGCTCGACATCAATGGAAATACCGTTCAGGAAGGCTTCTCGAGAGAGATGCTCTACACCGTAGACGAGATAATAGAGTACATCAGCAAGTTTTTCACACTGAAGACCGGCGACCTTATCTACACCGGCACACCGTCGGGAGTGGGGCCAATCAAAGTGGGCGACCATGTGGAAGGCTGGCTCGAAGGTACAAAAGTATTGGAGTTTAATTGCAGATGACAATGACAACTGACCATAAACATAACGACGCAACGATGCGCCACACCTTATTATATATGTATAGGCTCGTGCTGGCCGTGCTGCTTTTTGTGGCACATCCCGCGTGTCTGTCGGCACAGCGGTTTTTCAACCTCACTGCCGAACAAGTGAGGATAGACTCTCTGCTGCCCCATTTCGCCTGTACGATACCCCTTGCCGACAACTATGCCGACAGCACATACACCGTCAGCCTGCGCTATCCTGAGTTTGTAGACATGACCGAAGCCGAGGTGAAACGCTATCTTCAGCTCAGCGACACCCAGCCCGGCGAGATGCCCGAAGTGGAGCAGAGTGTGGTGTTCGACCGCAAGAAGCCGTCGCTCATGGTGAGATTCGTGCCGGTGGTGATGCGCAATGGCCGCTACCAGCAGCTCGTGAGCTTCATGGTAGCAGTGCAGTCGAAAGCAGTGAAGCGTTCTGTGCGCCGCGCCAATGCCCGCAAGGCCGAAGCCGCAGCTTCCGCATACGCCGACCATTCGGTGCTTGCCTCGGGACGATGGGTAAAGATACGAGTGCCTCAGGACGGTGTCTACAATATCACCAACGAACTTATCAGCCGCGCCGGGTTCAGCAATCCGGCTAAGGTGAAGCTCTATGGCTATGGCGGCCATTTGCAGAACGAGAAGCTGCTTGCCTCTGAGCTTGCCGCCACCGACGACCTTCAGGAGGTGCCCACGTGCGAAGTGGCAGGCAAACGGCTGTTCTATGGCCGCGGCCCGGTGAGCTGGAGCAGCAACACCGCAGCCATCCGCACGCGCAATCCCTACAGCGACTATGGCTGCTACTTCCTCACCGAGAGCGACGGAGAGCCGCTGAAGGTAGACAGCACGGAGTTCAAGGCTTCGTTCTATCCATCCGCAGCCGACTACCACACGCTGCACGAGGTGGACAACTTCGCTTGGTTCCACGGTGGACGCAACCTTTGCGAGAACTCGCCGATAACCACTGGCAACTCCAAGACCTACACACTGGCCAACACCGCACGCTCTGCCACTGGCAACATCACTGTGAGGATAACGGCTGGAGCAAAGAGCACCGCCAACATCTACATCAACGACGAGCTTGCCGGAACCCAGACCGTGGCACTCGGCGATAACGACAAGGCCAGCTATTCCGAATACACATACCGCAACATAGCCCTTCAGGACAAAGTTGACGTGCGCATCGAGACCACTTCGGGCGGCCCCATACGTCTCGATTTAATATCCATCGCCCACAGCACGCCAGCCCCGGCACCCAGTCTGCTCACCGGCAGCTTCGCAATCCCCGAAATACTCCATGCCATAACCAACCAGGACCATCATGCCGACGGCCCTGCCGACATGGTGATAATAATCCCCACCAACCAGAAGATGCTCACTCAGGCACAGCGCCTGGCCGACTTCCACACCGTGTTCGACAAGATGCGGGTGCGCATAGTGCCTGCCGACGAGCTCTACAACGAGTTCTCGAGCGGCACGCCCGATGCCAATGCCTACCGCCGCTACCTGAAGATGCTCTACGACCGGGCTGCTTCTGATGCCGACCGGCCACGCTTTCTGCTGCTCTTCGGCGACTGCGTGTGGGACAACCGTATGCTCACCTCCGACTGTCGCAGCCTCGCCCCCGACAACTACCTGCTGGCTTTCGAGAGCGAGAACTCGTACAACAAAACCCGTTGCTACGTAGACGACAGCTTCTTCGGCCTGCTCGACGAGGGCGAAGGCATAAGCCCGACTATGTCCGATCAGGTTGACGTGGCCGTGGGGCGCTTCCCCGTGGTGTCGGATGCCGAGGCCAAGGTGCTCGTCGACAAGACCATAGCCTACGCCGAGAACCGCAACGCCGGCGACTGGCAGAACATCATCATGTTCATGGGCGACGACGGCAACAACAATATGCACATGCGTGATGCCGACAACGCTGCCGAGGAAATCATGCAGCTCCATCCCGAGTATCTTGTCAAGAAGGTGATGTGGGATGCCTACACCATGGTGGGCTCGTCGGTAGGCAACTCCTATCCCGAGGTTACGAGCCTGCTGAAGCAGCAGATGGCCCAGGGCGCACTTATCATGGACTATTCCGGCCACGGCAACGAAACCGGAATGTCGCACGAGAGCGTGCTCATGCGCAAGGACTTTGAAGCGTTCACCAACACCAACCTGCCGCTGTGGGTGACGGCCTCGTGCGACATCATGCCCTTCGACGACAACATCGAGACCCTTGGCGAGAGTGCCGTGCTCAACAAGAAGGGTGGGGCAGTGGCCTTCTATGGCACCACGCGCACCGTCTTTGCAGGCTACAACAGACTCATAAACTTAGCCTTCATGAAGCAGGTGCTCACCCTCGACGGTGACAGACCGGTGCCGCTGGGCGAGGCTCACCGCCTTTCGCGCAACTATCTGATAAGTTCAGGGCGCGACCTCACCGAGAACAAGCTCCAGTACAGTCTGCTTGGCGACCCAGCCCTGCGCCTCAATCTTCCGACAAGGAAGGTGGCGGTCGACGAAATCAACGGGCAGCCACTCACCGATGGTGCTCCGCTCACACTGAAAGGCGGACAGAAAGTGACCGTCAAGGGTCATGTGTGCGACAGCGAGGGCAACACCGACACAAGCTTCAACGGAAAACTCACTGCCACGGTGCGCGACACGCGCGAGCTTGTCACCTGCAAGCAGAACCCGTCGGCAGAGGCCACGGAGAAGTTCACCTTCTACGACCGCCAGAAGAACCTCTACAACGGTGGCGACAACATCACCGAGGGAGTGTTCCAGTTCTCATTCGTCGTGCCGCGCGACATCAACTATGCCGACGGCACGGGGCTGATAAACCTCTATGCCGTCAACGACGAGCACACCATTGAGGGCCACGGAGCCGAAGAACGCTTCTGTCTCAACGGCACCGAAGACATCGTCAACGACGGAATAGGTCCCTCGATATACTGCTATCTCAACTCTCCCGAGTTCGTAAACGGCGGCGACGTGAACACCACGCCCTACTTCCACGCCACCGTTACCGACAAGGACGGAGTCAACGCAACGGGCAACGGCATAGGCCACGACCTGGAACTCATCATCGACGGCAATTCGCAGACAACATATAACCTCAATCCCAACTTCACGTTCGACTTCGGAAGCTACACCAGCGGGTCCACCTACTACACCATCCCGGCTCTCCCCGAAGGCAACCACACGCTGAAGTTCCGCGCCTGGGACGTGCTCAACAACTCCAGCACGGCTGAACTGTCGTTCAATGTGGTGAAAGGTCTGGAGCCGTATCTGGCCGATGTCAACATCACCCAGAACCCGGCACGCAGCTCAACGACCTTCATCGTCACCCACAACTACACCGGCAGCAATGTGGATGTAGAGATTTCGGTGTTCGACATGAGCGGACGCGAGCTGTGGCGACACACCGAGAACGGCACTTCCGTGGGCAGCACATACACCGTGGACTGGGATCTCACCGTCGACACCGGCACTCGCCTGCAGACGGGAGTCTATCTCTACCGCGTGCGTCTGGGCTCCGACGGAGGCAGCAAGGCATCGAAAGCCAAGAAACTGATAGTTATCCAGTAGGACGACTGGCGTGCAGGCGAGTTGACAAGCTGCCGGAAATATAGGCCGATGGCTTGTCAGCTCGTCAACTTGTCAGCCCGGAAAATAATAAAACGACATTTAAAGCGTTATATATTTGCATTATAACGAAACAATCATCAAGATGACACAACCAAGCAACGGCCTTGCCTTCACCTCAAAGATACTTTTTGTCTTTGGTGCGATGCTCATGCTGCTCCCCCTCGGCGCAGCGGCTCAGGAGAAGCAAGATATGTTCAACCCCGTGAACACCTCCGTAACGTCGCAGACCATAGCCCCCGATGCGCGTGCCGGCGGTCTGGGCGACGTGGGTGCAGCCACCGACCCCGACGTCAATTCGCAGTACTGGAACCCGGCCAAGTATCCTTTCAACATCAGCCGGGCAGGCATCTCGCTCAACTATACGCCCTGGCTCCGCCAGCTGGTCAACGACATGAACCTGGCCTACGTGGCCGGCTACTACCGTATAGGCGACTATTCGGCAGTGAGCGGTTCGTTCCGCTATTTCTCCATGGGCGAGGTGATGACCAACTACACCGAAGGCATGGATATGTCGACAGCCACTACCATCCGTCCCTACGAGATGTCGGTCGACGTGGGCTACTCGCTGATGCTGAGCGACCGCTTCTCGCTCGGTGCTGCGGTGCGATGGATATACTCCGACCTTACCTACGACTTCAGCGACGACACCAGTCCCGGCTCTGCCTTTGCTGCCGACATATCGTGCTACTACCAGAACTATATCAATCTGGGCAACCGAGAGTGCCAGCTCGGACTGGGTCTGAACATCTCGAACATAGGTTCAAAGATCAACTTCGGTGGCGACAACCACAGCGAGTTCATCCCCACCAACCTGCGTATCGGTGCTTCGCTGATGATACCTATGAACGAATTTAACCGCATAACCATAGCTGCCGATGCCAATAAGCTGCTTGTTCCCACCTATCCCAAGATCAAAGAGGGTGAGTCTACTGAGGACTACAACCAGCGAATGGAAACCGACTACTGGGGCGTTTCCAGCATAGCGGGTATCTTCAAGAGCTTCCACGATGCCCCCGGAGGCTTCAAGGAGGAGCTGCAGGAGATACAGTGGAGCCTGGGAGCTGAGTACACATACAACGACAAGTTCACTCTCAGGGCGGGCTACCACCATGAGTCCGAGAACAAAGGCAACAGAAAGTACTTCACCGTGGGTGCCGGCTTCCGCATGAGTGTCTTCTCGCTCGATGCCGGATACGTCATTGCCACTGCCAAGAGCAATCCGCTTGACCAGACACTGCGCTTCACGCTTGGCTTCGACATGGATGGAATAAGAGATTTGTTTAGGAAGTAAAGACCCACCCCCAGCCCCTCCCCAAGGGAGGGGAGTTGTGAAAGGCTCCCGAAAAGAGTGTGGGAGATACCTCTAAGCCCCCTCCCCAAGGGAGGGGAGTCGTGAAAAACTCCCGGAAAAAACTATTTGGACGAACTGATATGGTGAAGAGAAAATACGAAACAAGTGATAGCTTAGATTATAAGTTGCTGCTTGACAATGCTCGCAGGCAACGCGAAAATCCTACCGAGGCTGAAGCATTGATGTGGAAGTATCTTTCAGGTGACAAGCTGGGTGAGCATTTCCGTCGTCAACACCCAATAGACAACTACATAGCTGACTTTGTTTGTCTTCGTAAGCAGCTGGTAATTGAGATTGATGGAGGCTACCATGAAGACATAGACCAGCAGAAGCGTGATGATTTTCGCACTCGCGAACTGGCAAAAAAAGGCTTTCAGGTCATTCGCTTCACCAACGAAGAAGTACTTGCAGACACCGACCGCGTAGTAAGCGACATCTCCCAAATCCTAAATAATAAAGAATCAGGCTCCATCCCCCCCTCCCTTGGGGAGGGGCAGGGGGTGGGTATTCGCGTAGGCATGGGCTTCGATGTTCACCGCCTTGTCGAAGGACGCGACCTGATATTGGGCGGAATACGGATAGAGCACAGCCTTGGACTGCTCGGACACAGCGATGCCGACGTGCTCATACATGCCATAGCCGATGCGCTGCTGGGGGCTGCCAACCTGCGCGACATAGGCTACCACTTCCCCGACACCTCCGACGACACGCTCAACATGGACAGCAAGGTGATACTCAGCCGCGTCGTCGACCTGCTCGACGAGCACGGATGGGAGGTGGTGAACGTCGATGCCACGGTGTGCGCCGAGCGACCGAAGCTCAATCCCCACATCCCAGCCATGCAGCAGTGCCTCTCAGAGGTGATGAACACCCACGTCGGCAACATCTCCATCAAAGCCACCACCACCGAGCGCCTCGGTTTCACCGGCAGACAGGAGGGCATCTCCGCCTACGCCGTGTGCCTTATACAGGCTTGCCGTTAGGTTGTGGGGGAGCCGCCCGAACCGTTTGATGGGGCGAAAATGGCCCCCGCGTAACCCCGTGACAGCCAAGCTGTTGGCGAAACGGCTGAAATCTTCGACCAAAACAACTTGTTTTGGTCTCCCGTTAGCACCAAATTGCAATGCAATAAGCACCAAATTGCAGACCAAAACAAGTTGTTTTGGTTTTTGCTTTCTATGCTTCTGTCTTCCGCCTATGGCCAAACCGCAGGCGTGCAGATAGTGAAAAGCGACGGCACTGCCATCAGCAGCCTGAAGGTCCAGACAGCCACCGAAGGCAGCTACTACAACATCAGTGGCGTGCGCGTGGCTGCCCCTGCAAAGAAGGGCATCTACATCCACAACGGACGCAAGTTCGTCGTGAAGTAGGCTCGGGTGCAGGACAAACCTCACAGACTGTTTTCCCGCGAGGAGTGGGAAAATGGCGATACCCAGGCCGGGACATTGTTGAAGCATGGCTCAACGGTGTTCCGGCTAAGTGTGTTGACGAACATTCTCGTCTTGCTATACGGTCGAAATGAGCTTTACCCAAAGTGGCAGAAAGCAAAGCAAGGGCGAAATATTTATCCTTGTTTTTTGCAATTGTTAGGTGAAACAGCTATTTTTGCACGAAATTAACAATTCGCAAAAACTTAGCAACATGAGAAAACTTTTACTTTCAGTGCTTCTGTGCCTCACGTCAGTTGTGGCATGGGCGCAGGAAACCGTTGCTCCGCCTACGGATGCGACCTATTATGATTATGTGCTTTCGGGAGTGGCCAACTGGCCCGAGCAGGGAAACGAAGACTTGCAGGACAACGTGGTGGTTGCCGTGAAGGGCAACGACGTGTATGTCAACGGCCTTTGCGGTATGCTTCCCCAGGCATGGGTGAAGGGCGTGCGCAACGGCAGCAGCGTGACCTTTGCCGCCGGACAGTATTTCGGCAACGATACGTCATACGGTTATGGTGCCCTCTATTTCGCAGGATTTGGCGAGGCTAACGAAGTGGAGGACCTTGTGTGCAGCTTCGACGAGACCTCGGGTGTCTACACCACACAGCAGTGGGTGCTCATAACCGACTCGCCTACGTCTAAATCGCCCTACTACTACATCACCGACATGACCCTCACGCCAGGAAAGGCCATCACCGATGAACCCATTGAGCCGCCCACCGGACTCACCACGCGCGACTATGAACTCACTGCCACAAAGATATACTTCGACGAAGAGGAAAATCTCAAGACCGAGGAGGTGAGCCGTTACCTCAAGCTGGGTGTGCTGGGCAACGATGTCTACGTGCGTGGACTGTGCGCGCAGCTGCCATACGCTTGGGTGAAAGGCACCCTGAACGACGGCGATGCCACCTTCGAGAAGGGACAGTTCTATGGAGTTTATAGCGACATGACGGGCAACTATCCACTGTATTTCGGCGGAAACTACTTCGGCGAAGACTTTGTGGATATGCAGTTCGACTACGACTTTATGACTGCCAGCTTCTCTAAGGTAACAACATATATGGTGCTCAACTCCGAGAAGAGCAGCCTCGAGCCCTACGAGAAGTATGCCAACGCAAAGCTGTCAATGCTCCGCGACGAGGTGAAGACACCTGCCGCACCATCTGTTGTGGAGTTCCAGCCCTACGTAGAGCAGTACGATATGGGCTATGTGCGCTTCAGCATACCCACTACCGATACCAGCGGCAAGGCTCTTATCTTCTCGAAGCTCGGCTACACCGTGTATAGCGACAAGGGCGGAACCGTTGAACCGATTACTTTCACCCCGTCAGAGTATGATGGGCTGGATGCCAACACCACGGTGCTTCCCTATGAGATGTCGAACGGAAGCACCATCTACCTTGGCGGTAGCTTCTTGATCCTCTATTCGTGGATGAAGGATTTCGACCGCATAGGTGTGCAGGCTGTCTACACTGGCGGCGGTGAGGAGAAGCGTTCCGACATAGTTTGGTACGACATCAACACCGGCATCGAGTCTGTCAAGGCATCTGCTGAGCAGCACAGCCAGTACTTCGATTTGCAGGGTCGCCGCGTTGATGCCAATGCCAAAGGCGTAGTCATACGCAAGACCACGCTCAGCGACGGCTCGGTGAAGACCGTCAAGATAGTAAGATAATGAAACTTGTGAGCCCACTTTTCCCGAGTGGGTTCACTTTTTTAATGTCCTCGGCTGCTACCAGAATGTTCTTCCTTTTGTTATATTTATCTGGGTGGCAGGTTCCCGTATCTCCGAAAAGATAAGAAAACGTGTGTAATTATTTTGCTTCATTTCCTTCATTTCCTTTATTTCCTTTAATTTTCACAGCCTTTCGTTCGTATTTTGAAAATAATTGTGTATACTTGCAAACAAATCCAACGAATGAAAATGAATAAGGCTGCAGTGATAGACAACTTAAAGACGATTGCCGGCAAGACACTGCCAGAAGGTAGCACCTTGCTGCTTTACGGCTCAAGGGCACGCGGCGACAACCGCCCCGACAGCGATTGGGATTTGCTGATATTGCTCGACAAACCAAAGTTGTCTTCTCAAGACTATGATTATGGATACCCATTCAGGGAATTTGGATGGGATGTCGGCGAGGAAATCAGTCCTCATATTTATACAAAGAAGCAGTGGGAAGAGTGGACATTCTTGCCATATCACAAGAATGTTGAACGAGACAAAATAATATTAGCATGAGTCTTAGCATTGAAGAGCGAAACATTATCGTGTCTTTGGAATTGAAGAGAGCACGGGAAACATATGACGATATTGGTTGTCTCATCTCTGCAAACCGTCTGAATGGAGCAGCCAACCGTATGTATTACGCGGTTTTCCATGCTGTTTGCGCCTTACTTATTCACGATGGTCATCAGGTTAGTACTCATAAAGGCTCACACGCTTTGTTCAGCTTGCACTACATAAAGACTGGCATCCTGCCAAGGGGGTATGGGCTGCTCTATAGCCAGCTACAGACCATGCACGAGGAAAGTGACTATAACTGTGCATACGATGTTGAGATGGATGAGATAGAGCAGCGACTTAAACCAGCAAAAAGACTTATTGAAGATATTGAGAGATTAGTTAGCAAATGATTTAAGGACAATAATCCGCCAATAAGCCTCTAACCTTAGAGGCACTGTGTGACTGTTGTCTCTGATAATCTCAGTGGGCATCAGCTAAAGATAAATAGTGATAAAAAAACTGCCGGAACTCACCAAGAGCTCCGGCAATCGTTATGTTTAACTAATAAATCCTTTCAAAATCAAAGGGAACCTCACGGCCCGCCTTTGTCATCCATGAACAATCGTTAAACTTTTACCTTATTCAAAAAATAACTAAAAACCTAAATCTATTACTACTAACCTAAACAATCTATTAACCTTTTGACGATGCAAAGGTAGCTCCATTCCCGCCATTAGCCAAACATTCGGAAGCGTTTCTCGGCAAAAAGCGCGTTTTTTTGACGTAAATCAACCGTTTGTGTGCGAGCACAACACGTAAAACGCGCCTTTTCGCTTTGCTATTACCTTATTTATATATACTTTTGCCCATCAAATAGATGCTGGGGGAAATAGAGAACTATAGCCTGTGAGGTGACAGGTGAGCCGGTTTGGGGTGAAAGGATAGCCTTCAGAGCGGCACACACCGCTCCCCATCCGCCCCACATACCACCCCATCAACCGTCAACAAGTTAACGATAGCGAAATGAAAATACTGATTGTGAACACCAGCGAGCTCAGCGGCGGTGCTGCTCTTGCCGCCAGCCGGCTGAAAGATGCGCTGAACAAGCAGGGCGAAAAGGCAATGATGCTCGTGCGCGACAAGCAGAGCGACGACCCCACGGTGGTGGGCATCGGCGGTGGACTGGGCAGCAGCCTGCGCTTCCTATGGGAGAGGGTGCGCATACTGCTGAGCCTGCGCTTCAACCGCAGCCATCTTTTCGACCTCGACACGGGCTACTGCGGCTTCGACATTACGCGGCTGAAGGAGTTTCGCGATGCCGACGTGGTACACCTGCACTGGGTCAATCAGGGTATGTTGTCGCTTTCAGGGCTTCGCCGCATACTGGAGAGCGGCAAGCCGGTGGTGTGGACCATGCACGATGCCTGGCCTTCAACCGCCATCTGCCACCTTACTCTGGGATGCCATCGCTATCAGTCGGGATGCCAACGGTGCAAATACCTGCCCGGAGGCGGTTCGACAAACGACCTGTCGGCATCAATATGGAAACGCAAGCAGAGCATCCTCAAGGGGAAAAGCCTCACTTTCGTAGCCTGCAGCCGGTGGCTTGCCGCCGAAGCAGGGCGCAGCAAGCTGCTCAAAGGGCAGCACATAACGGCTATTCCCAACCCCATCGACACACACCTGTTCCGCCCCGGCGACAAGGATGAGGCCCGAAAGCGCCTCGGACTGCCTGCCGACAAGCGGCTGATACTCTTCGCTGCACAGCGAGCCACCAACAGCTACAAGGGTATGGACTATCTTCAGGCTGCCTGCAACAAGCTCACCGCAGCCCATCCCGAGCTTGCCGCTGATACTGCCGTGGTGGTGATGGGCGGTCATGCCGAGGAGATAACCGCCGGAATGGGCCTCGAAGCATATCCACTGGGCTATGTCAGCGACCGCCAGAAGCTCTGCGATGCCTACAACGCAGCCGACGTGTTCGTGCTGCCGTCGCTCTCCGAGAACCTTCCCAACACCATCATGGAGGCAATGGCCTGCGGAATGGCCTGCGTGGGATTCAACGTCGGCGGCATACCCGAGATGATAGACCATCGCCGCACGGGCTACGTTGCCGCTTACAAGAGCAGCGAGGACCTGGCCGCCGGCCTGCACTGGGTGTTGTGCGAGGCCGACAGCGACGCGCTGGGCAAGGCGGCACGCGCAAAGGCAGCCCGGCAGTACTCCGAGCAGACGGTGGCAATGAGCTACATTGATGTCTACGAACAGGCGTTAGCCATGAAACACTACAAGCTATGATTACCCTTAGCATAATAACCATAACCTACAACGCAGCCCGACTGCTGCCAAAGACACTCGACAGCGTGCTCCGCCAGACCTATCCGGCTGTGGAGCACATCATCGTGGACGGCGCTTCGACCGACGAGACGATGGACATCGTGGGCCGCTACATCAGCGACAACGGACAGAGCGGCGGTAAACACTCCGTCGTGGCTATATCCGAACGCGACCACGGCATCTACGATGCAATGAACAAAGGGCTCGACATGAGCCGAGGCGACTACGTATGCTTCCTCAATGCCGGCGATTTTCTGCCCGACGAGCATACTCTTGAGAACATTGCCGAGTGCGCACTCAGCAGCGGACAGCTGCCGGCAGTGGTCTATGGCGATACCGACATCGTTGACAACGACTACCGTTTCCTGCGCCATAGGCGGCTTCCCCCCCCGCAGAAACTCACGTGGCGCTCGTTCAGCAACGGTATGCTGGTGTGCCATCAGGCGTTCTATGCCCTTGGCGAGATTGCCCGCACCACGGCCTACGACACCCGTTACCGCTTCTCTGCCGACGTGGACTGGTGCATACGCGTGATGAAAGAGGCCGAGGCTCGTGGGCTGCCACTTCGGAATGTGGGCCGCGTGGTGGCGTGCTATCTCGAAGAAGGGCAGACCACCCGCAATCATCGGGCTTCGCTCAAGGAGCGTTTCAGCGTGATGCGCCGCCACTACGGCTTGCTGTCCACCGTGCTCCACCACCTGTGGTTCGCCATGAGAGCCATTATAAAGAGGTGAAGCCCCCCCAGCCAGGGAGTCTGTAGCACTTCATTATAAGGGGATAACGGAATGTCAGGATTACGTTAACACGGAATTACGAAAACAAAAATGAATAAGGAATTATAAATTATGAATTATAAATTATGAATTATGAATTGCCAACAAATCCCCCCGACTACCGCAACGACACCGTGCTGCCGCTGCATCCGGAGGTGAAAGCCAATGCCTGGGCGGTGGATGCCGCCTGCTCGGGCAACCCCGGACCGATGGAATACCAGTGCATCGACCTTGCCACAGGAGCTCAGGTGTTCCACTACGGACCCCTCCACGGCACCAACAACATAGGCGAGTTTCTTGCCATTGTCCATGCGCTGGCACTGCTCGAACAGCGCGGCTTAAAGGACAAGACCATCTACAGCGACTCCTACAACGCCATACTGTGGGTGAAGAAGAAGAAGTGCAAGACCACTCTGCCCGTCAATCCGAAGACCGAAAAGCTGCACGACATCATACGCCGAGCCGAACAATGGCTTCGCACCCACGCCGTGAACACCCCGGTGGAGAAGTGGGAAACCGCGAAATGGGGCGAGATACCTGCCGACTTCGGACGTAAGAAATGATGAAGACACGCCATCCATCGTTAACCAATCCCCAATCTCCGTTCACCAATCCCCACTCCCTTGTATAATCCCCTGAAAATCTACCGCCGCGAATGGCCCGGCGTGGCATTGACGGTCATCGTTCTGGGCACGCTCCATGCCTTGTCGATAAGCAAGTTCCTGCCGCTGTTCAGCCATCACCTGCATGGCGGACTGTGGAAAGTGTTCATCGAGCACTACCATATCTCGGGCTACGACCCCAAGATGTACTCCATCATCACGCGCTGGAGCACCGAGTACGACGTGAGCCGCCATCCGCTGCTCAACCTTCTGCTCTATCCTCTCTACCATTTCAACAAGTGGCTCATGCAGCAAACGGGCATCAACTGTATGCAGTTCATCGTGGCAGCACTGCTGCTTGCCTGCGCCGTCTACTCGTTTGTATATCTTTTCCGCATCCTTAGCCGCGTGCTGCGCCTGTCGTGGGCCGACAGTATGCTGCTCTCGGGGCTGTTCTTCTCGCTTGCCTATGTTGAGCTGGCACTGCTGGTGCCCGACCACTTCGCCCTGTCTATGACCCTTCTGCTCTACACTCTCTATGTTGCGGGCATGAAGATGCGCAACGGTCGCGGCTTCCGCGTGTGGCAGGCGGCACTGCTGCTCACCGTCACTGCCGGCACAACGCTCACCAACGGTGTGAAGACCCTCATGGCACTGATTGCCACCAACTACCGCCGGCTGCTCGGCTGGCGCATGATGCTGCTGGGCATTGTGGTTCCCTCGCTGCTGCTCGTGGGCCTGAGCCGCTACCAGACCTATACCTTTGCCATGCCGCGGCTCGCTGCCATGAAGAAAGCCAATGCCGCCAAGCCGACGGACAGTGTGCAGTTGAAGAAGAACCAGATGGTTAGGGAAAACCTTGCGTCGCGCCCATACATCGACAAAGGGCCGCTGGCAATGACTGATGCCTCCACGCCACGAGTGGCAACAGCTGTGGAGAACCTCTTTGGCGAGTCGTTGCAGTTCCACGAAGACTACTTCCTGTGCGACATAAGCAACGGCGACAACCTGCGCCCGGTGTTCGTAGGCTACCGCCATTGGTGGAACTATGCAGCCGAAGCGCTCTGTGTTGTCTTGCTTGCAGCCGGCTTGTGGGTGGCAAGGAAGAAGCGGTTTATGCTCCTCACGGCAGGTTTCTTCTGCTTCGATATGCTCCTCCACTTCGTGCTGGGCTTTGCCGTCAATGAAATCTACATTATGACAGCCCACTGGAGCATCGTCATCCCCGTGGCTCTGGGCTATCTGCTGCGCATGAGCAGGTACACGGCGTTGTGGCGCACGGCA